>VHCN01000001.1 GCA_016871675.1 Verrucomicrobiota bacterium | reverse complement strand
TCGGCAGCGAGGACGATCCCGCATGCGCGGCGCTCGTGGCCTACGCGAAATCCATCGTGCAGCAACTGCGCGCGGCCATGGCGCGGTGCGAAGGTGACTTTGGCTCCGACCCCATCAAGGCCAAGATTGCGAACGCCGAGACCGCGCGCGTCCACACCATGCTGGTCATCGGCCCGCGCGATTTGGAGGCGGGCAATGTCGCAGTCCGCGTCCACGGCAAGGGCCACGTCGGCGTGAAGCCGCGCGCGGAAGTGGTGGCGGACATCCTCGCGGGCATCCAGGAGCGCCGCGCGTAGCGCCATCAACCTGCCGCCGTCAGCGCCGTCACAAGGTGGCGTAACGAGGAAGGAACTTCCGCACTGCCCTGTCGCACTTTGCCCAACCGGGGAAGTGTGAACACGCGCGACGCGCCAAGGAATTCGCCGAGCAGTGTCGGGTTGCTCCGGGTTGATGCGTCCGGCGTGCGTGGTTGAACGAGGACCAGACGCGCGGGCCGTGCCGCGACTGCGGGCACCGCATCCATCAGCAGCAGCGCCTGGTTGACCGCGCCGAGGCGGTTTGGGCAGACGACGATGGGAGTCGCGTTCAGCTTCGCGATGAGGTCGCGGGCGTTGAAGCGCTCACCGAGCGGGCTGAGCAAGCCCCCTGCGCCCTCCACAAGGACGATTTCAAACGTCTTCTGAAACCGGCGGACGTGCGCGAGCACGGCGGCGAGATGGACGCGTTTGCCCTCGCGCCGCGCAGCGAGCAGCGGTGCGACCGGCGCGCGGAAATGCCACGGGTTGATTTCGTCCAGCGTCAGCGCGCCGTCGAGCGCAGCGCGCAGGGCGAGGGCATCGCCACGGCCGCCGGAGCAGACGGGCTTGAGCGCGGCGACGCGCACTCCCGAGGCGCGGAGATGCCGGGCGAGCAGGCAAGTGAACACGGTCTTGCCGACACCCGTGTCGGTGCCGGTGATGAAGATGCAGCGCGCGCCCATGCCACCGATGAAACACGAAGCCTCGATCAGCCGCGATCAAACAGTTCCAACTGCGGTCCCGGCGGCGCGCGGAACGAAGCGGTCGAGAGGCGCGGGCCGCCTTCGTGAATGCCCGCGCGGCGGCGGGCGACGTGGAACATCCGGTTGATTTGATCGGCGAAGATGCCTTCGCCGCTCATGCGCGAGCCAAAGCGCGGGTCGTTCAACAGCCCGCCGCGAATGTCGCGGATGCGACCGAGCACCTTGTCGCGGCGGTCGGGGAAGTGGCGGGCGAGCCAGTCTTCGAACAACCGCGAAACGCCGAACGGGAGACGCAGCACGACGCAGCCCGCGAACTGCGCGCCGGCGGCGGCGGCGGCTTCGAGGATGCGCGGCATCTCCGGGTCGGTGAGCGCGGGAATCACCGGCGCGACCATCACGCCGACGGGCACGCCGGCGGCGCGCAGCGCGCGGATGGCCGCGAGCCGGTGTTGCGGGAGCGAGGCGCGAGGTTCGAGCTTCGCGGCAAGGTCCGCATCAAGCGTGGTCACGCTGACGTAAACCGCGGCGGCATCGGCGTGCGCGAGTTCCGCGAGCAGGTCGGCGTCGCGGGTGACGAGGTGGTTTTTGGTGACGATGCCGACGGGGTTGCGGAACTCGGCGAGCACTTCGAGGCAGCGGCGCGTGAGCTTGAGCCTTCGCTCGACGGGCTGGTAGCCGTCGGTGACGGTGCCGAGGGCGAGCCATTGCGGTTTCCACCGGGGCGACGCGAGCTCGGCACGGAGCAGCTCGGGCGCGCGGTCCTTGACCATGATGCGGGTCTCGAAGTCGAGCCCCGCCGAGAAGCCGAGATACTCGTGCGTCGGTCGCGCGTAGCAGTAGATGCAGCCGTGCTCGCAGCCGCGGTAAGGGTTGAGGCTGGCGGTGAACGGGATGTCCGGGCTGTCGTTGAACGTGATGAGGCTTGCGCTGGCGTCGCGGAAGAAGCGCGTTGCGGGGGACGGGTCCTCCGTGGGATCGAAATCCGCATCGGGCGCGAATTGCAGCGGGACAAACCGGTTCGCCGGATTGTCCGCCGCGCCGCGGCCGTGGATGGAGCGCTCGTCAGCCACGCGTGGACTATCCGCCGCGACCGGTTCGTTGCAAGTGTCGCGCGCGGGGGGGCGCTTTCCGCGTTGCACTTCGGGACGGCGCTCGCATCATCGCGGCATGGACAAGGACCGCATCGCGGAGATTCTCGTCGAGATCGGCACGCTGCTGGAGTTGAAGGGCGAGAACCCGTTCAAGACGCGCGCCTACCACAACGCCGCGCGCACGCTCGAGGCGCTGCCCGAGCCGCTCGACAAGGTCATCGCCGAGCAGCGGCTGGGAGAGATCAAGGGCATCGGCGAGGCGTTGCAGCAGAAGATCACCGCGCTCGCGACCACGGGGAAGCTGGCGTATTACGACGAGCTGAAGGCGTCGGTGCCGGCGGGCCTGCTCGCGATGCTCGGCCTGCACGGGCTCGGGCCGAAGAAGGTGAAGAAGCTGCACGACGAGCTCGGCCTCGAATCGCTCGAGCAACTCGAGGCCGCGTGCACGTCGGGCAAGGTCGCCGCGCTCGACGGCTTTGGCGAGAAGACGCAGTCGAAAATCCTCGAGGCGATTGCCTTCAGCCGGACGTATGCGAGCAAGCATCATCTCCATGCCGCGCTCGCGGCGGCGGAGCCGTTGCTCGACGCGCTGCGGTCGCACCCGGAGGTGACGCGTTGCAGCACGGCGGGCAGCCTGCGGCGCTGGAAGGAGACGATTGGCGACATTGATTTTCTCGCATCGTCGAAGCGGCCGGCGAACGTGATCGAGTTTTTCACGCAGCAGCCGGGCGTGTTGAGCGTGAGCGCGCGGGGCGAGACGAAGGCGAGCGTGATGCTTGCGGGCGGAATCCAGGCCGACTTGCGGGTGGTGAGCGACACGGAGTTTCCCTACGCGCTGGCTTACTTCACGGGCAGCAAGGAGCACAACATCGTGATGCGCCAGCGCGCCCTTTCGCGCGGATTGCGGCTGAACGAATACGGGCTGTTTCGCTCGAAGGAAGAGACGCGCGACGCGGCGCTGCTCGTGCCGTGCCGGACCGAGGAGGAGATTTTTCAAGCGCTGGACCTGCCGTTCATCGAGCCCGAGCTGCGCGAGGACCACGGCGAGTTCGCCGCGGGCGAGAAGGGCGCGCTGCCGCGGCTGCTCGAGTGGACGGACTTGAAGGGCTCGCTGCACAACCACTCCAACTGGAGCGACGGCGTGGAGACGCTCGACGCGCTGGCGGACGGCGCGCAGGAATTGGGCTGCGCGTATTGGGCGGTCACGGATCACTCGCGCAGTTCATTCCAGGCGCACGGGCTGGACGCGGCGAGGTTGCGGGCGCAAGTCAAGGCGGTGCGCGCAGTGAACGGGCGGCTGGAGGGCGAAGGCGCGGACTTCCGCCTGCTGTCGGGGACGGAGGTGGACGTGTTGAAGGAGCGGCTGGACTTCGACGACGATGTGCTCGCGGACCTCGACGTGGTGGTGGCGAGCCTGCACGTGGCCGGAAGCGACGAGGCGGACAACACGAAGCGGCTCATCCGCGCCGCGGAGTGTCCGCACGTGCACATGCTCGGCCACCTCACGGGGCGGTTGCTGCTGGAGCGCGAGCCATACAAGGTGAACGCGCAGGCCGTGATCGAGGCGTGCGCGGCGACGGGCACGTGGATCGAGTTGAATGCGAACCCGTATCGCCTCGACATGGACTGGCGGCTCTGGCCCGCGGCGAAGGCCAGGGGCGTGCAGTGCGTGATCAACTGCGACGCGCACCGGCTCGACCACGCGCAGTTCCTGCGGTTCGGCGCGGGCCTCGCGCGCAAGGGCTGGCTGGAACGGCGCGACGTGGTCAACACGCTGCCGCTGGAGCAACTGCGGCAACGGCTTGGAGCAAAGCGAAAGCGCGCCGGTTGAGCCGCGGCGCGCCCGCTGGCTTCAACCGACGAGTGTCTCCTCGTCGCGCTTGATGCCGAGCGCGCCCTCGAATTCCGCGGTGAACGTCCGCATCTCGGCCATCACCTTGCCGGGCTGCTTCTCCATGGAGGCGAGCATGCGTTCCAAGGCCTCGGGCTTGCGGCGGCACAACTCCACGGCGGCGATGATGAGTGAGAGCTGGTTGTTGATGTTGTGCCGCATGTCGCCAAGTTTCTGGCTGAGCTCGGCGATGTTCTCCGGGGAAAGCGTGACGGCGGTTTGAGGCAAGCCCATGCGCTTCTAATTGCCCGCCGCAGGGGCGGATGGCAAGCGTGATTGCGGCGGGATTCCGGCAGCGGAGCGAACTCGATCGCCCTGGATGCCCTGCAAGCAGAAGGTGTCACGTCGAAGTCGTGACGGTGCTGGTTGACGAACATCGCCGCGAGAACCATCCGGCACGGGACTTCGATGACCGGGGGAATCTGCGGGGCGGGAAACGCGGCGCCTTGCGGCAACGGAACGGCGGGCGTCTCGCAGGGTTGCGCCGCGCCGCGGGAGTGCGGGCGCAGGCGCGTCGCGAAACGCCGGCGTAAGCGGCCGCAACGTCTGCGCGCTGGCGCCGGGAGAGGACGCAACGCCCGACAGGGCAATGAACACGGCCACGGGCGTGACGCGAAAGCGAACCCGGAGGGATTTCGAAGGAGATTTCACGCGCAAACACCCGACTGTCCCCCCGGCGGCGAGGCAAGGCTGAAATCGGAATCGGCGCCGCGGAGTGCCGCCTTGTTTCTGCGCCGCGGAAGTGCTTCAATCTGGCCGGAAGCTCATCCGCACCATGTCATTTCCCCATTCACTCCGCGCGTGCCTGTTGCTCCTCGCCCTCTTGTTTGCGCCCGGCGCCCGCGGCGCGACGCACATCATCAACATCGGCGACAACTTCTTCGGGCCGACGCCCACAACCTTGTATTCCTTCTCGATCACCGCGGGCGACACGGTGACGTGGACGAACACCGGCTTCGCCAACCACAACGTCACCTCCACGGGCAGTCCGACCTTCACGAGTTCGCCGTTCATCATCCCGCGCAACGGCGCCTACACGTTCACTTTTCCGACCGCGGGCACTTACAACTACACGTGCACGCTCCACTTCAACCAAAACGGAACGATTGTCGTAGCGAACAATCCTGCGCCTACGATTACAGCTATCGCCAACCAAACAATAGGTCGAAACGCTTCGACATCAGCTTTGGCTTTCACGATTGGCGATCCTGATTCACCTTTGAACAGTCTGTTGGTTTCAGCTAGTTCAGGAAACACTACTTTGGTTTCAAATGCGAACATCGTCCTTGCGGGCAGCGGTGCGTCCCGAACTGTGTTGGTGACACCTAACCCGAATCAATCCGGTGCGGCTACGATTACGATTGGTGTGACCGATGGAGAAACCACAACAACAACCTCGTTCGTATTGACGGTAAACGACCCACCTTCGATTGGAGCAATCGCCAATCAGGTAATTAATCGCAATTCGGCACTGACTAATTTGACCGTGAACATCTCTGATGCCGAAACTCCAGCATCCAGTTTGGGCCTCAGTGCTTCCTCCTCCAATCCGAGTCTGATTCCTGTCACGAACATCGTGATCGGAGTCAGCGGGACGAATCGCACTTTAACCATTATCCCAATAACGAACCAAACCGGAATGAGCTTGATCCAAGTATCAGTAACCGACGGCATAAGCACTAACTTTGTCTCTTTCACACTCACTGTGAACGATCCCCCAACTTTCTCCGACATCTCGAATCAACTTATTTCTCGAAACGGGACACTAATTGGCATTCCGTTCACCATCGGCGATACTGAAACTCCTTCGGCTAGTTTGTCCGTTTCGGGGACTTCCGCAAACCCATTGCTGATTCCAGATTCAAATCTCGTTTTTGGAGGCAATGGAGCAAATCGGATTCTCACAATCACCCCACTATCCAACCAGTCCGGAAGTGCGGTCATTTCTGTAACCGTGAGTGATGGAGTGGCTTCAACCATTAAGAGCTTCACTGTCTTAGTTAACGACCCGCCAACCGTCTCCAGCATCCAACCGCAAGTGACTCTCAAAAGCACTACGGTTTCCAATATCTCATTCGTAGTTGGTGACACGGAGACTTCGGCGAGCGGTCTGGTAGTCACCGCATCGTCATCAAATGGTGGTTTAGTGGCTAATAGTAGTATCGTCGTCGTTGGGACCGGAGCAATTCGATCACTATCGATCAGTCCTACTGCGAATCAAATGGGGTCCACGGCAATCACAGTCGTAGTCAGTGATGGCATTTCGATTGGGAGCACTAGCTTCATATTGACCGTGAACGCCGGGCCTTCGGTGACAATCACTTCACCAACCAACGGCACTAGGCTGCTCGCCGGCTCCAACGCGACCATCACGACGACGGCGAACGACACGGACGGCACCGTCGTCCGGGTCGAATTCTACGAGAGCGGGACGAACTTCATCGGCGTCGTCTCCAACGCGCCGTTCAACCTCACGTCCACGAACATCATGCCGGGCAACTTCGCGCTGTCCGCCCGCGTGTTCGACAACTTGGGCGCGTCCAACAACTCCGCCACGGTGAACATCCAGGTGCTCACCAACGCCACGTTGCTCGTGGACCCGGCGCTCACGAACCAGCCCGCGTTTCACGTGAGCAACGCCATCAGCGGGCAAACCTACGTCTTCGAGGCGCTCACCAATCTCGGCGCCGGCTCCTTCGGCTCGCGCTGGTTCCCGATCGCGACGAATGTCGCCTCGGGCACCAACTTCATCTTCAACGACACCGTCCTCACCAACTTCTTCCCCCGCCTCTACCGCGTCCGGCAGGATTTGTGAGAGGCGGGACGGACGGCCGAAAGGAGAAGGCCCGCGCATGACCACGGTCGTCCTCGCCACGCGCAACCGCCACAAGGCGCAGGAAATCCAGTCCATCCTCGGCGCGGCATTCCGGTGCGAGACGCTCGATGCGTTTCCCGGCGCGCCCGGCGTGGTCGAGGATGCGCCGACCTTCGCGGGCAACGCCGCGAAGAAAGCGCTCGCGCTCGCGGAGTGGCTCAGGGAAACGCGGCGTGCGGCGTGCGGCGTGCGGGATGACGGAACCCGCTTCGTCCTCGCGGATGATTCCGGGCTCGAAGTGGACGCGCTCGTGGGAGCGCCGGGAGTGCATTCCGCGCGCTTCGCGGCGTTGGACTCGCCCTCGGCCTCCGCGGGCAACTCGCCCGACGCGGAGAACAACGCGAAACTGGTCCGCCTGCTCCGCGACGTGCCCGAAGCGAAGCGCACCGCCCGATTCCGCTGCGTGCTCGCGCTCGTGCCGCTCGCTCCCTGCCTTCCGACACCGCTCACCCGCCCTACGGGCACGCTCTCCCCTCCTCCGAGGAGGGGAGAGGGATGGGGTGAGGGGAGCTCGACATCAGTTCAAGGATTCAGCGCAGAATCTGTTCCATCGGAAACCCATCCCTCCTCACCCTTCACCCCTCACCTCTTCAGCGGCACGTGCGAAGGCCGCATCCAACTTCACGCGAGCGGCGCGGGCGGCTTCGGCTACGACCCGCACTTCGTGCCCGACGGTTTCCAGCAGTCCTTCGCCGAACTCGGCGACGCGGAGAAGAACCGCATCAGCCACAGGTCGAAGGCGCTCGCGGCGCTGGCGCATTGGCTGGCGACCGCGCGCGATTGACACACCACCGCCGCCTCGCGACGATGCCCGCATGAGCGACACCCCGATCCTTTATCCCCGCAGCCCGCGTGAAACCATGGCGGGCTGGGCCTACCTGCCGCGATTCGTGGACAAGATCCGCCTGCACCTCGCGGGCAGGCTGCACGCCGACTACCAGGAGAACTTCACCAAGGGCTTCGACGGCGCGTGGCTCAAGGCCGCCGGCCTGACCGCCGAGCAGTTCATCGCCGTGGTGAAGGGCTCGATCACCGATGGCGAAGTCTGCGACTGGGTGCTCAAGAACGTGAAGGCCACCGCCGCGGACAAGGCCGCCTTCTGCGAGCACGTGCTCAACTACGGCCGCGGCGACGACCCGCAGCTCAAGGCCCGGCTCAAGTGGCGCAAGGAACAGTCCGGCCTCGCCCACCGCGACGACATCCAGTGCTTCACCGACTACATGGACGCCGACGAAAAGCGGCTCTAGCGCGGCGCATGTCCAAGGTCTATTTCTACTACTCCGCGATGAACGCGGGGAAGAGCACGGTGCTGTTGCAGTCGAGCTACAACTACCGCGAGCGCGGCATGCATACGCTCGTGCTCACGCCCGCACTGGACGAACGCTTCGGCAGGGGCAAGGTCAAGTCCCGCATCGGCCTTGAGGCGGACGCCCGCATCTTCTCGCCCGGCGACAACCTGCTCGAACTTGCGCGCGCGGAGACCGCGGCGCGCCCGGTCGCGTGCGTGCTGGTGGACGAGGCGCAGTTCATGAGCCGGGCGCAGGTGCACCAGCTCACCGACATCGCGGACGTGTTGCGCATCCCCGTGCTGTGCTACGGGCTGCGGACGGATTTTCAGGGCAACCTGTTCGAGGGAAGCCAGTGGCTGCTGGCGTGGGCGGACAATCTCATCGAGCTCAAGACCATCTGCCATTGCGGGCGCAAGGCCACGATGGTGCTGCGGCTGGATGCCGGCGGGAAGGCGCTCAAGGAAGGCGCGCAGGTCGAGATCGGCGGCAACGACCGCTACCTCTCCGTGTGCCGGCGGCATTACAAGGAGAGCCTCGCCGCATGAAGGCCGCTTCCCTCAGCCGGTTGGTGGCGCACGCCGACAGGCTGCTCCGTCCCGCGGCGTTCAAGGACTGGGACGGCGCGCACAACGGGCTGCAAGTCGAGAACTCCGGGCGCGTCACCCGCATCGCCGCCGCGGTGGACGCGAGCCTCGCGACGGTGAAGCTCGCGGCGGCGGCGGGCGCGGACCTGCTCATCGTGCATCACGGGCTGTTCTGGTCGCCGAACGTGCCGTGGACGGGCCGGCGCCGCGAATTGCTGGGCGCGCTTGTGGAGGAGAACGTGGCGGTTTACAGCTCGCATCTCCCGCTGGACGCGCATCCAAGGCTCGGCAACAACGCGCAGCTTGCCGCCGCGCTCGGCTTGAGGCGGCTGCGTCCGTTCTTCGAGTGCAAGGGCCGGAAGATCGGATGGCAGGCGGCGGCGGACCTCTCTCGCGCGGCGCTCGAAGGCGCGTTGACGCGCGCGCTGGGCGGCGCTCCCAAGGTCCTTCCCGGCGGGCCGGCGCGATGCCGGCGGATTGGCATCGTGACCGGCGGCGCGGGCGCGGAGTTGAAACAGGCCGCGGCGGAGGGCGTGGACACGTTCATCACCGGCGAGGGGCC
This sequence comes from Verrucomicrobiota bacterium, assembly GCA_016871675.1. Classification (NCBI taxonomy): domain Bacteria; kingdom Pseudomonadati; phylum Verrucomicrobiota; species Verrucomicrobiota bacterium. Next base: position 176,327 of record VHCN01000001.1, on the reverse strand, counting down.
GCACTGGACGTTCGGCGTGGCGGAGGAGCTTGGGCTGAACGTGTTTTACGGCGGACACTACGCGACGGAGACGTTCGGCGTGAAGGCGCTCGCGGCGCACTTGTCGGAACGGTTTGGAGTCCCGTGGGTGTTCCTCGACCACCCGACGGGGCTCTGATGGGGCGACGGTCGCGCTCCGGTCCATGGGCAGCCCCCACGGCTCGCAAGCCGCGCATTGGGATCATGAACCGGAACGGCCACCCCTCACCCCATCCCTACCCATGAACCGGCTGGCGCACAGCCACCCCTCACCCGCCCTTCGGGCACCCTCTCCCCTCCTCGGAGGAGGGGAGAGGGATGGGGTGATGAGTGTCCGTTCGGGTTCAGGGGCCGAAATCGCGGCAGTTGGCGGGCCATTGGTTCTCTCCCCTCGTCGGACGAGGGGAGAGGGTGCTGCCGCTCGGAGCGGGACGGGTGAGGGGTGGTCGGGCCACAGGTTCATGGAGAGGTCTATCCGCGCTTCGTCGCCACGAGGAAGGCGTTGAACATCCCGTAGCGCCACGGGCCGAGGTTGAGCAGGAAGTCCACGGGCGCGGCCACGGTGCGGTCGGTGCACTCGACGCGGTCCACGGCGCAACCGGCGCGCTCGAGGAAGAACTCCATCTCGACGGCGTTGGTGGCCACGATGGCGTCGTCGTCCGGCGTGAACGGCTCCTTCACGATGGGCGTCATGCGGTCGAAGCGCACGGTGTCCGGCGCGTCGCACATCTGGCGGAGCTTCTCGCGCAGGCGGCGCCAGTTGCGCCACTTGTTCGCGACGCCCCGCATGCGCGGATGGTAATCGCGGAAACCGAGCACGCGGAAGAAGTTCGGGCTGGAGAGCACGAGCCGTCCGCCGGGCTCGACCACGCGCGCGAGTTCGAGGATGAACGCCTCGGGTTCCTCGACGTGTTCGAGCACGTTGAGCGCGCCCGCCGAGGCGAAGTGCGCGTCGGGGAACGGCAGCTTGCGGCCGTCGTAAATGAGGCAGCGTTCGCTGAACTTGCGCGCGCGCGCGATGTTCGGCTCGGAGACGTCCACGCCCCACGCCTCGATGCCCGCCTCGGTGAGCCGTCCCACGACTTGTCCGGCGCCGCAGCCGACGTCAAGCGCGCGCGCGCCGGCGCGGGCGGGCTTGAGGGTGTCGGCATACTTCGCGTAAAAGCCCGCGTCCCAGTGGGCGAGGAATTCCGCGTAGGCTTCGTTGTGCCGGTAGGTTTCCTGATGGGACATGGGGGAATCGCCGATGGCCAATTTCCAATTGGGGAAGCGGTCGCGTCTCGGTCACTTTCCAGGCTTCGGCTGGGTGGGCGCGGGCGGCGGCGCGGGTGTGTCGGATGCCGGCGCGAGGCGGCGGTCGTAGAGGAGCAGGGCGCACAACCCGAGCGCGACGACGAGGCCGGCCATGCTGAGCATCAGCCCCTGCCGCGGGGGTTCGAAGCGGAACTCGATGGTGTGCTCGCCCGCGGGCAGCGCCACGCCGCGCATGATGTAATTGCAGCGCAGCAGCGGCGCGGGCTGGCCGTCCACGCGCACGGTCCAATTCGGGTCGTGACGGTCGTTGAGCAGCAGCACGCGCGGTCCGGGCGCCGATGCGGCGAGCGTGATGCGCTTCGGCGCATACGAAACGAACTTCACCTCGCCGCCCGGCGGGTTCGTGCCGGTGGCACCGGCGGCGGGCGCGCTGAAAGGTTCCTCGACGAGCACGTGCGCCCGCGGGTCGAACGCGGCGTTGGTGAGGAAGGCCAGGTGCGCGGCGCGGTTCGTCGCGATCCAGCTTGAGTAGAGCGCGGCGCGCGGGAGTGCGCCGGTGAATTCGTAGAGCGCGAACTGGCCGTTCGTGGCGACGTGGGTGGTGATGGGCGCGTCGGGCCTGGACTGCGCGAGGTTGAACGACGTGTGGAGGCGGAATCGCTTCTGCACCGGATCGAGCTGGCCGTTGAGCACGTCGAGGAAGTTCATCGGACCGCGCTCCGTGGGGACGAGTCCCACGCCCAGCACCCAGCGCGTGCTCGTGAACTGCCAGTAGCGCAGCGCGTCCTGCCCGAACGCGCCGCGGTAGTCCATCTTCTCCTGCGGCACGCGCGGCTCTTGCGCGACGTCGAGCGACTGGACGCGGTAAAACGGGAAGTGGTGCTGCAGCCATTCCTGATGGTAGAAGCTGTAGAAGACCATCGGCTGTTGCAGCGCGGTGACGCGGTGCTCCCACGGCCGGGCCTTGAGCGTGTCGATCACGGGATTGGTCGCGTAGCGCTCGCGGTGGTTGTAGTAGAGAATCCACGGCGCGTCGGCGCGCCCGAGGTCGGTGATGAGCAACATGCCGAGCAGAAGCGCGGCGAGCTTCGAGCGCGGCCCGGCGAGCGCGCCGCTTGTCATGACCGCGACCAATCCCGCCGAGAGGATGAGGAAGACGATGAACCAACTGACCTCGTTGGAGCTGAACTTCGCGATCTGCGCGGCGATGTCCGGCACGCCGCCCACGGATTTTTCGTCGAAGCCGTTTGCCTTGAGCCACGCGATGCGCTCCGCCTGCGACGAGACGTGGAACATCCAGCCCAGCACCGCCAGCACCAGCGCCGCGACGGAGGCGTGAACCCAGTGGCGGTCAAAGCCGGTGACGCGCGCCCACCAGAGTTTCACATGCTCGATGATGGAGTCCTTCGCGCCCGCGCCCGCCTCGAGGTGCAGCCGCCACAGTCCCTGCAGGCCGAAGCCGAACAGCACGAGCAGGCCGAGGTGGAACTGGTGCATGAACTTGATCGGGTTGCGGATGGTGGACGCAAACGGCAGCGAGAAGAACAGCTTGTAGAAGGGCGCGTGCCTTCCCCACGCGAGCAACAGCGACACGACCGCGACGCCGAACCAGAACCAGATGAAGCGGCGCTCGCGCGGCGTGAACGGGCCCTTGTCCTTGCGCCACGCCTGCGCCAGCGCCCACAACGCCACGAGCACCACGAGCACGCCGGCGTATTCGCCCGAGCCGGAGTGGCGGGGATACCCCTGGCGATGCGTCTCGTAGCCCGGTTGCTGTCCGACCGTGCCCCAATACACGGAGCCAGGGTCGCGCGTGTAGTGGTCGAGCATGCGATAACCGTAGAGCCCCGGGATGATCACGCGCAGCGTCTCGACTTTCGGCAGGCTCCATTGCGTCGCGAAGTCGTAAATCGCCTGCTTCTGCTTCGCGTCCTGCTTCTCCATTCCGGCCACGCCCTTGATCTGCGTCGTGACAAGCACGTGAACCGTCTGCGCCGCGACGATGCCGGCGAACAGCGCCATGAGCACCGTGGAGACGATTCCGCGCCGGGCGCGCACGGCGGGTTCCGAAGCGCCGTCGAGCAGCCACGGCAACGCGAGCGCGAACGCCGCGGCGTAGAGGCTGTAAATCGCGCCGGTGTCGAAGCCCTCCGAGACGCCGAGACCGATGGCCGCCCCCGCGACGCCCGCGCGCAGCCACGCCCGCTTCACGCCGGGCACCACAAGCGCGGCCATCGCAAGCCAGGTCATCGCCGCGGTGATGTTCCACTGGCCGAGCCCCCAGCAACCGCGCGAGAAGGAATCCATGTTGAGCGCGGCCGCGATGCCGCCGAGCACGCACACGAGCGGGTTGAATCGCAACTGCCGGAAGAACAGCCACGCGCACACGCCGAGGAGCAGTTGGGTGAACGGCGTGAAGAACTTCATGAACGTGAACGGCCCGAGCCCGGCGGTGAGCACCGTGGTCAGGTTCAGCGTCCCGCCGGGTGATTGTCCGCCGAGCCAGGTCAGGTCCTGCCACACGCCGGCGAGGTTCCCCACGGCGTCGTCGCGGTAAGCCACCATCACGCCCAGCGGACCGTCATTGGCGAAGAGCATCTGGTCCGGCGCGAAGCTCTTGTGAAACTGCACGGCCAGCACCGCCGACAGCGCGATGAGCAGCAGCACGAAACTGCCGGGGCCGTTCTCGGCGGGCGGCGGGGCGGGCTTCTCGGGCATGGATGAGGCGTGGTTTCAGGTCGGTCTTGCGGGCAGACCATAGCGGATTCACCCGCGCGGCCAATCGGAAATTCGCCTGAGACTACCAGACTTCGACCGGGCCCTTCGGGACGGGGATGGCCTCGCGCCGGACGGCGGGCGGCGCGGCTTCGCGCCCCTGCATGAACGACGCGACCATCGGCGCGGGCGCGAAGCGCGGCAGCAACTCGCCGCGCTCATCGCAGAACTGCCGCCGCCAGCGCAGGTATTGACCGAGCACGTCCTGGAATTCCGCGCGCGTGTTCACGCGCACCACGGCCTTGTTGAACTCGTTCGCGGGCCCGAACCGCTTCGCATACCACGGCGCGACCTTCCGGAACATCCGGCAGCCCAGTTCCTCGCCGAACACCTCCACCATCCGGTCGAGATGGCCGCACATCACGCGCACGCGCTCGCCGAATCCCGGCTCGGGCGCGGACTCGCCCGTTTCGAGCAGCCGCCGCGTGCGCGTGAAAATCCAGGGATCATAAAACGCCCCCCGGCCGATGCTCACGCCGGCGCAACCCGTCGCGTCGAGCATCCGGCTCGCAGCCTCGGGCGAAATCACGTCGCCGTTGCCGATGACCGGGATGCCAGGCACGGCATCCACCACCGCGCGGATGCCGGCGAGGCTCACCGTCCCGCCGAAACCCTGCTCGCGCGTGCGGCCATGGACGAAGATCGCGGCGACGCCGACGTCCGCAAGCGCGCGCGCCAGGTCCGGCGCGGTCAGGTTGTCATCGTCCCAGCCGAGCCGCATCTTGGCCGTGACGGGAATCTTCACCACGCCGACCATGCCCTTGACGAGCGACGCGGTGCGGTCGAGCTCCGTCATCATCGCGGAGCCGCCGCCGACGCGGCAGACCTTCCTCACGGGACAGCCCATGTTGATGTCCACGGAGGCGATGCCGCGCGCTTCGAGGTCGAGCGCGGCGTCGCGCATTTCCTCCGGCACGGAGCCGAAAAGCTGCACGGCGAGCGGTCGATCGGCAGGGCAGGTCTCGATGAGTTTGAGCGCCTTCGGATTGCGCTCGAGCAGCGAGCGGGCGTTGACGAGGTCGGTCGTGCACAAGTCCACGCCGCCGATCTCGCGCACCGTGAGCCGGAACGGCAGGTTCGTGTAGCCCGCCAGCGGCGAGAGGAACAGGTTGGACTTCAGTTCAAGCGGCCCGAAACGCATGCAACGCGGAATCTCCCGCATCGCGGTGGAGGCGGAAAGTTCAATGTTCAGTGTTCCAGGTTCGGTTCCTCCGGCCGAGCGCCTCATTGAACGCTCGCCTTGTGCGCAGCCATTCCGTCCAATCGCCGCATCACCCGAGCCGCCATGAACTCTCGCGCCGCAACGACCGCCCTCCTCCTTGGATTCATGGCCGCCCTCTGGCCGGAGGCGCCCGCGCGCGCCGCGGTTTGTCACGCACGAGGTCACGACGGCGGACGGCCAGACTCACTCGGGGCTGCTCGAAAGCTCCAGCCCCGACGGCACGGTCACGCTGCTCACCGCCGACGGCAAGGGCCTCGTGATTCCCGGACCGCAGGTCAAGTCGCGAACGCAATCGAGGCTCGCGCTGATGCCCGAGGGGTTGGAGCAGGGGATGACCGTGCAGGATTTCCGGGACGTGATTTCGTTTCTGCTCTCGCGGAAGTAGTCCACGGCCTTCGCGCCGCCCTACCTCCCAGGCCGCCGCGACTCCATCGCGGCGCGGTCATCCTCGACCTCCCGCGCGGTTCCCGGCAAAGGCCACACCAGGTCTCGGCCATTGATCCAAAGCCTCTCGCCGGGCGTGGCGGCCGGTGGGGTCGAGCCATCGCCGCCGTCGTCCACCAGGTCGTCGCCGATGGACCACAGCAGGAACGTGCCCTCCGGCAGCAACCGGTAGCGCAGCGGGTTGCCGTCCATGAAATCGTGCGGAAGCGTCGCCATGAACTCAGGCACGAGCGCGGCGAGGGCTTCCGGATACCGGCCATGCCGCAACTTGTGGCGTTCGAGTGCGATGGCCGCCGCGGCCAGACGCCGGGTCGTCTCGTGCCTCGCGATCCTCAAGAAGAACCGGTCCATGGCAGGAACGGTCGCCTTCGAAACAAGATAGTTGAAATCGGGTTCGCCCAGTGCGGTGGTGGCGGCGGCGACTTGTGACTTCACGGGCGCGAAGCAATTGGTCGCGAGCGCGAGCCTCGCCCCGTCGAGCGAGATCTGGTGCCGCTCCAGCAGCCAGCGCTCGTCGGCATACGAGGTCCATGCGTGCCACGTCACGACGGACCAGACCTCTGAAACGTAGTCGCCAACATTGCCTGGGCCGGACGACCCTCCAAGTCTAGTGCCCGAAAGTGCCCGCCAGTTCGTCCGACACTCGGCGGTGATGGCGACGCCCATCGCGCGTTCCATGTTCAGCGCGCTCATATAGCCTTCAAGAGTGTCGAACTCCTCCCAAGCCTGCTGGAGCGCCGCCAGCTCACGGTCCGTCCATCCGGGGAACTGCATCGCCTCCCACGTCGTCCCGAACATGATGCTGCCGCACGAGACGCGAATGAGTTGTGAGATCACCACGGGCTCCTTGAGCCGGCTGCCCGCGCGGATGCCCGCGAGCAGGTTCGTGAAGGCCGCTTCGCGGTTGCCCTCGCGCATGTCGTAGAGCGCGGCCCAGCTCAGCGAACCGACCGCGCCCTTCAATTTCTGCAAGTGCGGCAGGAGCATCGAGAACGTCTTCTCGTATGCGAGCTTGTGGACCATCACGGGCAGTTCGACCGCGGCGTGCAGCTCCGCAAGCACGTCGCGGTTCTCCTCGATGTGCGCGGCCACGGCGGGCCAGACGTCCGCCTCCTTTGGCTCCGGCAGCGCGGGCAGACGCCACGCAACCCTCGCGCGGCCGGGCGCGACGAGGCGCATCGGCTGTGGCACGAAAGATGGATTAAGCGTGGTGAGCGCGTTCGCGGCGCCGGCGAAGGCCGTCGCGCCGTTGGACGCCATGGGCGGCATGGGCGGGACGTGGTTCGTGTAGGACAGCCGCTCGCCCTTCGCCTCGAGCTGCGCCTTGAAGGCGCGAGTGCGGGCCGCGGCGCGCGCGTGCTCGATCCACAACGCCAGCACGCCGAGCACGGCAAACACCGCGCCCCACAGGAACAGCTTCGCGGAGAGTCGCATCAGTGGTTGCGGTGAAGGGAATGCACGGGGCGCGCGATTGCAAGTGTCGAGTGGCCGGTATTGCCTTTCACAGCACTGCGCCGAACGCCCCGCGCGTGCGCTCCGTCCGCCAGAAAAACTGTTTCCCTTCCACCGCGCACTTCCCTACCTTGCCCCGCTGTTGCCGTCCCCGGGCGGCGCATGAACCCCACGAAACATGCCACTGACACACACCCGCGACCTCTTCGCCAAGGCCCTGAAGGGCAGATACGCCCTCGGCGCCTTCAACGTGAACAACATGGAACTGCTCCAGGCCATCATCGAGGCCTGCGAGGAGGAAAAGGCCCCGGTGATGCTCCAGATTTCCAAGGGCGCGCGCCAATACGCGCACCCGGTCTATCTCAAGAAACTCATCGAGGCGGCAGTCAGCCTCTCGACCATCCCCATCGCGGTGCATCTCGACCACGGTGACAGCTTCGAGTTGTGCAAGCAGTGCATCGACGAGGGTTTCACCAGCGTGATGATCGACGCGAGCCACGAGACCTTCGACAAGAACATCGAAATCTGCCGCTCGGTCGTCGACTACGCGCACCGGCACAACTGCGTCGTCGAGGGCGAACTCGGCATGCTTGTCGGGGCGCAGCACGACGACGGCGAGGAGGGCGGCGGCTATTCCAAGGGCGGCTGTTACACGCACCCGGACGAGGCGGTGGAATTCGTGAAGCGCTCCGGCGTGGACTCGCTCGCCGTGGCCATCGGCAATTCACACGGCGCCTACAAGTTCGAGGGCGAGCAACACCTCGACCTCGAACGCCTCAAGGCCATCAAGAAGGCGCTGCTCGATGCGGGCATGGGCGATTACCCGCTCGTCCTGCACGGCGCGTCGAGCGTGCCGAAGGACCTGGCCGACGAGATCAACCGTTTCGGCGGCAAGCTCGGCGAGAAGACCAAGGGCGTGCCCGAGGCGGACATCGAGGTCGCGCGCCGCGTGGGCTGCACCAAGGTGAACATCGACACCGACCTGCGCCTCGCGATGACCGCCGCGATCCGCAAGGTGTTCGCCGAGAACCCGAAGGAGTTCGACCCGCGCAAGTATCTCGCCCCCGCCCGCGCCAAGGTGAAGGAACTCGTGCGCCACAAGGTGCGCGACGTCCTCTGCTGCGCGGGGCACGCGTTCGATTGAGCCACCGCGGAAGAAGGCGGCGCCGGATTGGCGCGCCTCAGAGCAGCACGTCTTCGGGGCGCACTTCGAGGCACTCGTCCTGGTCTTCCCACACGACCGCCGGATAGAACTCGGCGAGCTTGGTCGCGAGGTTGCTCCCGGCGTGGGACAGCAGCTTCTCGGCATCCTGCGCGGCCTGCTCGAACGCGTCGTCGTAGTCCGGCACGCGCTTGCGCTGGCGGTCGTCCCAGTGCGCGGTCGCGTGGACCTTCGCGTATTGCTGCGCCCACTTCTCCAGCGGCGCCCGCACGTCGGACGGGACGTCCTCCAGCGCGATGGCCGTGGCGTTGCAGTGGAGGCAGATCAACCCGCTCTCGAGCACGTCGCGCGTGATCAACGGCAGCAGCGGCGCGCGGCAGCACGGGCTCTCCGGATAATCATGCGGCGCGGTGGCAAGCCGCTTGAGCCAGATCTGGCGGTCGTGGCCGAGTTGCGCCGCGAGCCGGTAGCAGCCCACGAGCGGATGCGAATAGCGCCACACGCGGCCGTTGAGCTGCCCGAGTGTCTGCGCGAGCCAGCGCGCAAGCGTGAGGTCGTCGAAGTCCTTGAACGACTTGCCGTATTCCTCCCACAGCGCTTCCACCCGCGAGTCAGGCTCAAAACTCATCGCGGAAAGGATGCGCCGGGAGGAAGGAAGTGCAAGGCGGAAGGCGAACGCGAAGGAGGATCACCCGTGCCCGCCGCGGGCCGTGGATCTCTGATCACTTCGCCGCGTTCCTGCTGCGCGACTGCTCGAGGAGCCACGTGTAAAGCTCGCCCGAGCCGTAGGCGTTGTCCCAGCAATTGTGGCCCACGCCGGGATACTCGGTGTACCTGGCGGGCGCCTTGAGTTGCGCGAGCGCGGCGCTCATGTCCCGGCTGAATTTCACCGTCTCGGCGCGGTCCTTGTCGCCGCAGAAATCCCAGATGGGCAGGCGCGCGTCGGCGAACTTCTTCGCGTTGGCCACGTCGTTCCGCGAGCACATCGGCACGATGGCCGCCCACGCGGACGGGTCCTTCGCCGCGATGCTCCACGTGCCGCTGCCGCCCATCGAGAGGCCCGTGAGATAGACGCGGTCGGGGTCCGTGCCGAACTCCGCCTGCGTCTGCCTGAGCATCGCGAGCGCGCGCGTCGCATCGGGGCCGTCGGCGAGCCAGTTGGAATTCGTCGCGCACTGCGGGAGGACGGTGACGAACGGGAACGCGGCCTTGCGCTTCCAGATGGCCGGGCCGAGGCCGACCATGATCGGGTCAATGTTGTTGTCGCCGCGCTCGCCCGAGCCGTGCAGGAACAGCATCACCGGCGGCTTGGAGCCGGGCTGATACTTCGCCGGCACGAAGACGACGAACGGCCGCTTCGTGCCGTCGGCCTCGAGGAGCACACGGTTTTGGAAGCCCGTTGCGACCTGGGCCGCGGCGCGGGAGCCGGGGATTGCGAAGCTGGCGGCGACCGCGAATGCGACGGCGCTGACGATGGTGGTTCTCATGGCAGTTCCTTGATGCGGATGCGGCGGTATTCCATCGTGCCGCGGTCGGCCTCCAGGCCGATGGGGCCGGTGGCGGGCAGTTTGTTTGTGAAGGCCAGCGCCTCGCCGTTGCACGTGCACGTGGCCACGTCGCCCTTCACCGTCACCTCGATTTCGTTCCAATCCTGCGCCTTGTATTTCTTGAGGTCCTTGTAAGGGCCGGCCACGAGGTAGTCGCGGCACTGCAGCTGCGGACGGCGCAGGTAAATGCCGCTGTCGGCGTTCACCGCGGCGCGGAACTCGAGCTTGAGGTGGAAGTCCTTCGGGAACTCCTTGACCGTGTAGAGCTGGCGGAAGCGCGCCATGCCCTCGACGTGCGGGTTGACGGTGAGGATGCCGGGCTTGGCCGTGTAGCGCTTGTCGGACGCCTCGGTCTTGCCATCGAACGTCTCGGACGGTTTGAATTCCTTGTCGCGATATCCCCAGCCGGTGAGGTCCCTGCCGTTGTAAAGCACGGTGTAACCGGGCTCGGGTTTCCAGTTGTCCTGCTCGGCGGCGAGGACGAACAACGTGGCGGAGGCGAACGCGGCTGACAGCAGCGCGGACTTGGCGAGGAGTGATTTCATGCGCGGGAGTGAAGCACAGGCGGAGTGTGGCGGGAAGACATGAGTTTCCCGGAGGGCCACGGCGGGCGGCAGGAACGCACGGTTGCGCGGCTCGAAAGGCGGCGCCAGCCGCCTCAAATCAACTCCCGGATTGGCTCGCCGTTCTCGATGAAGCGCACGGGGCGTTGCTGGTGGTCGAGATACGTCGAGTCCAGCGGCACGCCCATGTGGTGGTAAACTGTTGCCGCGAGGTCGCCGGGCGTGACGGGCCGCGTGGCAATCTGCCCGCCGTCGCGCTCGGTCGAGCCGATCACCTGCCCGTGCCGGAAGCCGCCGCCCGCGAGCGTCATGGACATCACCACGGGCCAGTGGTTGCGGCCATCGGTGCTGTCCTGCGTGCCGAGTTGCGGCGTGCGGCCGAACTCGCCCATCGCGATCACGAGCACTTCGTCCAGCAACCCGCGCTCCTCGAGGTCGCTCACGAGTGTCGTGAGCAAGTGGTCGAACACCGGCAGCAGCGGGCGCAGCCCGTTCCAGATGCCGCCGTAGGGCGGGATGTTGTCGCCGTGGGTGTCCCACGTGCCGGACGCGGAGTGGTTGCTCAAGTCGAGCGTCACGAAGCTCACGCCCGCCTCGACGAGCCGGCGCGCAAGCAGCGCTTTCTTTGACCAGTCGTGTTCGCCGTAGCGGTCGAGCACGCGCTGCGGTTCGCGCGCGATGTCAAAGGCCTCCTGCGCGCGCTGTCCGGCGACGAGGTCGAACGCCTGCTGCCCGTAGCGGTCGAGCGCCTCGATGGAGCCCGACGCGTCGAGGTCGCGCCGCAGGCGGTCCATCTGCTGCGAGAGCGTCTGCCGGGACTTCAATCGGTCCATCGAAAGCTCGCCCGGAAGCTGGAAGAGCCGGCTCACGTTGTCGCCGATGAAGGGCTCAAATTGCTTGCCAAGATAACCGCTCCACGCGAAGTGCGTCTTGTCGCGCACGTTCAGGTGAACCGCGGGCGGCATGCCGGGCTGGTTCGCGCCGCGAAACTTCGCCACGACCGCGGCGTGGCCGGGATACATCGGCGCGCGCGGGTTGAGGCGCGGCTCGGCCTCGAGGTTGGCGGTCTGCATCACCGTGTTCGGCTGGTGATTGCTGTGCCGGCAGTCCACCGAGCGGATGATCGTCATCTTGTCGAGCATCGCGGCCTGCTTCGGCAGAAACTCGCAGAGGTGGACGCCCGGCAGCCGGGTCGCGATGTCCTTGAACGGCCCGCGAATCTCGCGCGGCATGTCGGGCTTCACATCCCACGTGTCAATGTGGCTGGGCCCGCCGGCCATCCAGAGGAGGATGACGGACTTGTGGCTGCCGATGGATTTGCCTGCATTCGCCGCCGCGCCGCGCGCGCGGAGCAATCCGGGCAATGAAAGCCCGGCGAGTCCCGCAAGGCCGGCCTTGAGCACGCTGCGGCGGCTGTGCACCACGAGCCCTTCGCGCACGCGAGGCTGGAAAAAGCTGAACGCGTGCGCCGGCGAATGAACGTGGCGCGAGCCCGGTGGCATGGTGCGAAGCTAGCGGCGCGCGCGGGCTGCGTCAAAGGATTTGGCCGCGGGAGCTTTGGCCTTTGCCGGCCCGGAGCCGCGTGCTGCAAGCACGGCCGGTTCGCATTGGCCGCGCCTCACATGAGCCGTCTCATTCATCTGCTGCCCAAGCCGCTGTTCTTCGCAGCCCTCGGCGCGCTGGGCTGCCTGGGGGGCTGGCTTGCGGGTGAACCCCTGCTCAAGTCGCGCGAGGCCGCGCTCGTCGTCCACTGGCATGAGAACGAGCGCACCGTCATCAACCTCGGCCACGACCCGGTCATCCTCGGCAGCTCGCCCGAGGCGCACGTGTATCTGCCGCGGGAGAAAGGCTTCCCCGAAGTGACCGCCGTGGTGACGTTCCGCGGGGGCAAGGTGGAAATGGAAAACAAGCTGACGAACTCCACGCACACCCTGCAGGGCGGCAACAAACTTCAAATCGGCACGCTGTGGATCGAGATTCAGACCGACGTGAAGTGAGGAGATACGTCCGGCATCCGGCGACTCCGGGTCGCTCAGGGTTTCGAGGCGCCGCCGGGTTTCGGCGTTGACAGCCTGCGCGGGCGCGTGATGAATGGCCCGCACATCCGCTGATTCCAATCGACGACACGACCATGAAACGCACGCTCGCCCTTCTCGCCACCAGCCTCGTCATCGCCACCGCCGCCACCGCCGCCGAGGTGGGCTTCAAGCCGCTCTTCAACGGCAAGGACCTCGCCGGGTGGGAGGGCTTGCCGCAGTTTTGGTCCGTCAAGGACGGCGCCATCACCGGCCAGACCACGGCCGAAAACCCGACGCGCGGGAACACTTTTCTCGTCTGGCGCGGCGGGACCGTGGGCGATTTCGAGCTGCGCCTCAGTTACAAGATTGTCGGCAACAACGAGCGGAAGCAGGCGAACTCGGGCATCCAGTATCGCAGCAAGGTGACGGACGAGAAGGCGTTCGTCGTCGGCGGGTATCAGGCAGATTTCGAGGCGGGCAAGACTTACAGCGGGATTCTTTACGAGGAGCGCGGCCGGGGCATCCTCGCGCAACGCGGGCAGAAGACTGTGATCAAGGAAGTGGATGGCAAGCACAAGGTCGAGGCCGCCGGCACGGTCGGCAAGTCCGACGAGATCCAGGCCAAAATCAAGGACGAGGATTGGAACGATTACGTGGTCATCGCGAAGGGCAATCACCTCCAGCACTTCATCAACGGCGTGCAAACGGTGGACGTGGTGGACGAGCAGCCCTCGAAGGCCGCAAAGGACGGCATCCTTGCGCTGCAGCTTCACGCAGGCCCGCCGATGACCGTTCAATTCCGCAACATCCGACTAAAGGAACTTGCAAAAACCGCCGGACTCGACGGCACGTGGAGAGTCGTGTCCGGCACGATTGACGGGCAGCCCGCCCCGCAGGATTTCGTGGACAACGTGACCGTCACCGTCGAGGGCAAGGCGTATCGCATCACGCACGGTAGCGAGGTGGAGACCGGGACGTTCACCGTGGACGACACGAAGTCCCCGAAGGCGATGGACGTGCGCCCCGGAAACAGCGCCGACCGTGTGATTCCCGCCATCTACGAACTGGACGGCGACACGCTGCGCATCTGTTACGCCACCAAGGGCGAGCGCCCGACCGGATTCAAGTCCGAGGCCGACAGCGGCGTGGTCTTCCTCACCTACAAGCGCAAATAGCCGCCTCCGGCGTCCGGCCTCCCAATGAACACACTGCCGTCACTTCTCGCCCTCGCCCTCGCGCTGCCCTCCGCGCTCACCGCCGCGCCCGCGAAGGTCCTGTTCATCTCCGGCTCTCCCAGCCACGGCGTGCTGCAACACGAGCACCGCGCGGGGTTCATGCTCTTCCAGAAATGCCTCGCGACCACGGCGGGCATCGTGACCGAACTCCACACCAACGGCTGGGTGCAGGATGAAAAGGCCTTCGAGAACGCCGCGGCCATCGTGCTCTACAGCAGCGGCGGCGGCGGGCTGCCGTTCCTGCGCGACAACCGCCTCGAAAAGATTGGCGCGCTCATGCAGAAGGGCGTCGGCTTCGGCTGCATCCACTACGCCGTCGAGCCCACGCGCGAGAAGGGCCAGAAGGAATGGCTCGACTGGATCGGCGGCGCGTTCGAGGCCCACTGGAGCGTGAACCCGCACTGGGACGCGGACTTCAAGGAGCTGCCGAGGCATCCCGTCACCCGCGGCGTGAAGCCGTTCAAGACGAATGACGAGTGGTATTTCCACATGCGGTTCCGCGAGGGGATGAAAGACGTGACGCCCATCCTCACCGCCCTCGCACCGGCGACCACGATGAACCGCACCGACGGCACGCACAGCGGCAATCCCGCCGTGCGCGAGGCCGTGAAGAATGGTGCGCCGCAGCACGTGATGTGGGCCGCCACGCGGCCCGACGGCGGGCGGGGCTTCGGCTTCACCGGCGGCCACAACCACCTCGGCTGGCGCAACGACGACCAGCGCAAGCTTGTGCTCAACGCCATCCTCTGGCTCGCGAAGGTCGAAGTGCCCGCCAACGGCGTCGAATCCAAAGTCACCGAGGAAGACATGATGGCGAACCTCGACCCGAAGGGCGGCGCGCGCCCGAAGGCCGCCGCGAAGAAAGAAGAGCCGAAGAAGGACGACGCGAAGAAGTAGCGTCTCTATCCGGGATCCGTCCGGCGTTTACCGCAGCGAGAACACGCGGTCCGCTTCCTCGAGGGTTTCCTTCGACCCGATGTCGAACCACAGCCCCGGCACCGGCCACGTGTAAACCGGCTGGCGCGGATACAGCCATTGCACCAGGCGTCCCGGCTGGTCGGGGTTGTTGCCGTCCGCGACGTATTGGTGGATGAGCGGCAGCACCGCGCGCGGATAATAATAGAGCGCGACGCTGATGAGCGTGCTCGGCGGCTTCTCCGGCTTCTCGACAAACTGTGTGATCACGCCCGCGCCGTCCACCGCGACCACGCCGTATTTCTTCGCCTGCTCGAGGCTGCCCACGTCGCGGATGCCGAGCACGGGCGCGCGGCGCGCGCGGATGAGGTCGCCGAAGCCGTTGAGCGGCTCGCTGAAGAGGTTGTCGCCGGCGACGACGATGAGGTCGTCATCAACCTTCTCCTGCCGCAACACCAGGTGCAGGTCGCCGATGGCGCCGAGCTTGTTGGAGTCGTCGGTCGAGCCGTCGTTGATAATGGTGAAGGGGAGCCTCGCGCGCGCGGAATAGCCGTCGGCCCAATCCTGAAACTGCCCGGCGAACTTCGCGTTGGTGACGACATGGACGCGGTCAATGCCGCCGATGGGCGCGAGATTGTCCATCACGTGGTCGATCATCGGCTTGCCGGCGACGGGCAGCAGCGGCTTGGGGCGGGTGAGCGTGAGCGGATAGAGGCGCGTGGCGTAACCGGCGGCGAGGACGAGGACTTGCATCGGCCGCGAAGGCTAACGAGGCGCGGAATGGTGATGAAGGAAAAAGCGCCCGGCGGCGCGGGCCGGGACTCGCCGCGGGATTTTTGGGCTGGCATTGGCCCCCGGCGCGACCTAGCTTGTCCGCGAACTCTGGCGCGCAAAGGATATGGAAATCAGTTTCAACTGCCCTCTCTGCAACCAGCACCTGACGATTGATGAATCGGGCGTGGGCGCCGAGATCCCCTGCCCGAAGTGCGGCGAGGTGCTGATCATCCCCACGCCCGAACCCACCGAACCCACGCCGCGCCACGCCAGCGAGGCTGAGGGCGGCGGGCATTCGGTGCCGCTTCCGCCGACAAGCCGGGGCGAGACCAAAATCTTAAAGGCCCCCAAGCCGCTGGACATCGCCGCCAAGGCCATCCGCAAAGTCCGCTTCAAGACCTTTCGCCACCTCGACTTCGTCAAGGACGGGAAGGACAGCTTCGACGAAACCGTCGCGAACTTTCTCAGCAACACCGGCGAGGAAAACCTCATCGGGGTGCACACCATCCAATACACCCCCACGCCGAAGGAAGGCGCGGCGGTGACCGACTACGGCGTGGTGGTGGTTTACAAGGCGTGAGCGGGCGGCCGCGGTCGCCTTCATCCACGGGCTTCCCGCGCTCGATATCCGCCCCATGCCGAGCGCGTTGAAGTTCTCGAGCGCGAGTCCAAGCGGGTCCATCCGCCGCGCTTGCCGAAGGAGGCGCGAAGCCAGCGAGACAGCACACCCGCGCGACGCGCGATGCGATGGAGACTGCGGAGTTCATGCGAAGGCAGTTGAAACCGGATGGCTCGGGACATGCATGCACCGGACGGCGCCGGAACACGGCCCGGGCGGTCGGGATCTTCATGATATCGGAAACACCCGACACCGGGTGTGCGCGCAAGTTTTGCCCAGCCCCGGGCTGGGTGGGCATGGATTGCGCGACTTATTGGTGGCGAGAGCGCGAATCCCGTGAAAACACAGTCGGCCCGGCGTGGCACAGGGATTGCGTCAAGTATCAAAACGAGCTCCTGGCACTCATGCTGGCGGGCTCATGACAGCCAACCCCAACCCAACCAAGCAACCATGTATCCGATCGCCAAGACCATCGTGTTCGCCGGCGCGCTCGTCGCGTTATCCGCCGGCGCACCCACTGCCAGCGCCCAAGGCAAGGGCAATTTCAACATCGAGGAGTTCCGCGCCCGCGCCGAGGAGTTCCGCGCCCGCGCGATGGAACGCATGCGCGAAGCGTTCGACGTGAAGAACGACGACGAATGGAAGGTCCTCGCCGCCCGCATCGAAAAGGTGTCGGAAGCGCAGCGCGAAGCCCGCGCATTCGCGATCGGTGGCTTAGGTGGCCTCGCGATGAGTGGCTTCGGCGGCCGCGGTCCGGGCGGCGGTGGCGACAAGGGGGGCGGCGGTCGCCCGCAGGGCGGCGGCACCAACCCGTTTGGTTTCACGCCGAATCCCGACATCGAGGCGCTCCGCAAGGCCGTCGAGGAGAAGGCTCCCTCCGCGGAACTCAAGTCCATGCTCGCGAAGGTTCGCGACGCGCGCAAGTCCGCCGACGCCAAGGTCGAGAAGGCCCAGGACGATTTGAAGGCCGTGTTGACCGACCGGCAGGAGGCGCAGGCTTACCTGTTCGGGCTGGTTCGCTGAACGCGCGTTCGCGGATGGCCAGTGCATCACTCATGAGCCCCATCCCGATTCCGGACGCCCAGTCCCAGGAGTTGCTGGAGCGGATGATCGCCGCCCGGCAGCTTTCCGCATCGGACGCCCTCAACTTCGCAAAGTCCGGCGCAGGCGGCTCCTCGGTTTCCGAGGAAGCCGTCCTGCGCTGGCTCGCGAAAGAATACGGCGTCGCATTCACCTCGCTCGAAGACATCGAGCCCGACAAGCAGGTCCTCTCCCTGTTCCCCGCGCGGCTGCTGTTGAAGGAGGAAATCCTCCCGCTCCGCCGCACGAATGGCTCCGTCGAGGTGGCCACGAGCCGCCTCTTTGCCACGCAGGGGCTCGACGCCCTCAAGACCGTCACCGGCCTCAAGCTCAAGCCCGTTCTCGCGCCAAGCGAAATCATCCAGCGCGAGATGAAGAAACGCCTCGGCGTCGGCGCCGACACGCTCGGCACGCTTGCCGAGGAATCCGGTTTGCAAGTCGTCGAGGACGTCCACGACGACACCGACCTCGATTCCGCCGCCGAAGACGCCTCGATCATCCGCTTCGTCAACCAGTTCCTCCGCGACGCGGTGGAACTGCGCGCGTCGGACATCCACCTCGAACCGTTCGAGGACGAGTTGCGCATCCGCTACCGCATTGACGGCGTGTTGCAGGAAGTCCCGGTGCCGCCGCAGATCAAGCGCTTCCAGCCCGCGATCGTTTCGCGCGTCAAGATTCTCGCCCACCTCAACATCGCCGAGAAGCGTCTCCCGCAGGACGGCCGCATCAAGATTCGCCTCGACGACGCCGAGATCGACATCCGCGTCAGCGTCATTCCGATGTTGCACGGCGAGGCGGTCGTCATGCGTCTCCTTCGCCAGAACTCCACGTTGCGCGGAATGAAGGATCTCGGGCTCGATCTGCGCGAGCTCAAGTGCTTCAACCACGTCCTGCAGATGCCGCACGGCATCATCCTCGTGACCGGCCCGACGGGCAGCGGCAAGACCTCCACGCTTTACACCGCGCTCAATGAGATCAACGACCTGGAGCGCAAGATCATCACCATCGAGGACCCGATCGAGTATCAGCTCAAGGGCATCAACCAGATTCAGGTCAACGAAAAGTCCGGCCTCACCTTCGCGCGCGGGCTGCGCTCCATCCTCCGCCACGACCCGGATGTCGTGCTCATCGGCGAAATCCGAGATGCCGAGACCGCGCAGATTGCGGTGCAGGCGTCGCTGACCGGTCACCTCGTCTTCTCCACGCTGCACACGAACGACGCGCCCGGCGCGTGCACACGGCTCGTGGACATGGGCGTCGAGCCGTATCTCGTCGCCTCGTCGCTCGAAGCCGTGCTCGCGCAACGCCTCGTCCGGGTGCTGTGCAAACACTGCACGCAGCCCGACGCCTCGCCGACCGCCGCCGCGTTCAAGGCCAAGGTCGGCATCCCGGCCGACATCACCATCTTCAAATCCGTCGGTTGCCGCGAGTGCCGCAACACCGGGTTCCACGGCCGCCGCGCGATCTTCGAGTGGATGGATTCGAGCAACGAAATCCGGCAGCTCATCCTCGCCAGCGCCTCGACCGACCAGATTCGCGACGCGGCACTGCGCGACGGCATGCGCACGCTCGCGCAGGACGGCTGGCGGCTCGTGCGCGCGGGCGTGACCACCGTCGAGGAAGTGCTGAGCGTGACGACCGCCAAGGAAGTCTCGCGCACGACAATGGACAGCAAAAGCGACGGTGAAGACACCGCGAGCCTGGCGAGCATCGCCGTGGCGCGCCACTGATGCCCATGCCGACCTTCGCCTACAAAGCGCTCAAGACCGACGGCAAGATCGCCGTCGGCGAGCTCGAAGCCGGCGGGCGCTCGGACGCCTTCAAACAGATGGAAAGCCTCGGCCTGCGGCCCATCAAGCTCGCCGAGCGCAACGGCGCGAACGGTTCCTCGAAGTCGAACTCGAAGCGCGACGAACGCCCGCCGGCCCGCGCGACCGCCTCAAAAAACGATGCCGCGCAGCCCGAATCCCCCGCCGCGCCCAGCCTCGACCTCGGCGGGAACCGCATCTCCGCGCGCGAGCTCGAGAACTTCACCCGCCTGCTTTCCAACCTGCTGGCCGCCGGCGTCCCGCTCAGCCGCGCGCTCGTGATTCTTCAAAAGGAAGCGCCGAGCCCGACCGCGAAGGCGAAGTGGAAGGAAGTGCACGACCTGGTGGTGGACGGCATGACGCTCGCCGACGCGATGGCCAAGTCGCCGGAGGTTTTCCCGCGCGTGTATGTGGCGATGGTCGAGGCGGGCGAGACGGGCGGGTTTCTCGACGTGGTGCTCGCGCAGATCGCGGACTTCCAGGCGCGCGAAAAGGAAATGAAGGGCAAGGTGATGACCGCGCTGCTCTACCCGATCATCCTGTTCTGCCTCGCGATGGCGGTGGTGGTGTTCCTGCTCGTGTTCTTCATTCCGCGCTTCCAGCTCGTGTTCGCCGGGTTCGGCGCGAAGCTGCCGGCGCTCACGCAACTCATCGTCTCGACGAGCGATTTCATGCGCAGCTACGGGCTGCTCGCGCTGCTGGGCCTGGCGATCGGCGGCTTCATAGTGAGGAACTGGTT
The DNA here is from genome assembly GCA_016871675.1 of Verrucomicrobiota bacterium. Classification (NCBI taxonomy): domain Bacteria; kingdom Pseudomonadati; phylum Verrucomicrobiota; species Verrucomicrobiota bacterium. The sequence goes on along the minus strand of VHCN01000001.1, from coordinate 156,702 downwards.
CGCCTCCGAGGCTGGCCGGCGCGTGTGGGAGGGCTTCATCCTCCGCGCGCCGCTTGTGGGACCGCTCGTGGCGGAGTTTGCCATGTCGCGCTTCTGCCGGATGCTCGGCACGCTGCTCGGCGCGGGCGTGCCGCTCATCAACGGCTTGAACGTCGCCCGCCGCTCCATCGGCAACCAGATCCTCGTGGACGCCGTGTCCAACTCCATCGACCGCGTGAAGGAAGGCAAGCCGCTCGGGCCGAGCCTCGGCGATTGCCGCACGCTTTTTTCCGGCTCGACCATCGAGATGATTTCCGTCGCCGAGGAGAGCGGCAAGCTCGACGCCGAGCTGGTGCGCATCGCCAACGTGACCGAGGGCGATCTGGACCGCGAACTCAAGGCCGCCGTGGCGCTGGCCGAGCCGCTCATGCTCTTCTTCATCGCCGGATTCATCGGGACCATCTTCATCGGCATGGTCATCCCGATCTTCAGCTTGCAGGACCACATCAAGTAACTCTCCACAACCCATCCAACATGAAAACCCGCATCGCACGCCCGGCTCGAAACCCGAACCTCGAAACCCGCCGCCGCGCCTCGCGCGGCTTCACGCTCATCGAACTGCTGCTTGTGCTCGTCATCCTCGGCGTGCTCGCGGCGATCGTCGTGCCGAAGTTCTCCGGCCGCACCGAGCAGGCGCGCATCACCGCCGCGCAGACGCAGATCGCCACGTTCGGCACCGCGCTCGACGCCTTCGAGGTGGACAACGGCTACTACCCGAAGGGCAAGGACGGCCTGCAGGACCTCGTGTCCGCGCCGCGCGATGCGACGAGCTGGAAGGGCCCGTATCTCAAGGGCGAAATCCCGATCGACCCGTGGGGCAACCCCTACATCTACGAGTGCCCGGGCCGCTACAACCAGACCTCCTACGACATCATGTCCACCGGCCCCGACGGACGCGACGGCGGCGATGACGACATCACCAACTGGAGCACGGGCAACGCGCGGCGGCCGTAGCCGGCGCGAGCCCGACGCGAAACACCGATGAGCCCGAGCCCGACAACGTCCCGGCTGGAGTCCCGCCCGCAACGCGAGGCGCTCCGCGCGTTCACGATGATCGAGTTGATCCTCGTGATGGCCCTGCTGTCCATCGTCGCGGCGCTCGCGTCGCCGTCGCTCTCGAATTTCTTCAAGGGCCGCGCGCTGGATTCGGAGGCGCGGCGGTTCCTCACGCTCACGCGTTACGCGCAAAGCCGCGCAGTGACCGAGGGCGTGCCGATGCTGTTGTGGGTGGACGCGCAGGAGGGCAAATACGGCCTTGAAATGGAGCCCGGCTACGACGAGCGCGCGGACGAGAAGGCCGTGGAATACGCGCTGGCAAAGACGCTCTCCATCCAGGTGCCCGAGGGCGCGAACCAGGGTGTGGGCATGGCCCAGCGCGCCAAGCTCGGCAGCTACCAAAACCTCCCGATCATCCGGTTCCAGACCGACGGCTTCATCACGCCGAGCAGCCCCGACTGGGTCGTCCTCAAGGAAGGCGATGCGGAGAGCAACCCGGCCAACGAGGGCAGCAAAGTCGCCATCGTGCAGAGCCGCACGAAACTGCAATACGAAATCTCCACCAACGGCCTGCCGCAGGGCGCGAGATGACCGGGGAAAACCACGAATGAACACGAAGGGACACGAACACGGATTGGCAGGCGGGCCGCACATGGCCGCGTCTCATCCGCGTGCATCCGCGTGCATGCGTGGTCGCCGGCGCTCGCAGGCGGGCTTCACTCTCGCGGAAGTCCTCGCGGCGCTGCTCTTCATGGCCATCGTCATCCCCGTTGCCGTCGAGGGCGTGCGGGTGGCCGCGCGCGCGGGCGCCGTCGGCGAGCGCAAGACCGTTGCCATCCGCATCGCCGAGCAGATGCTCAACGAGGCGCTGGTCACCGGGCAGTTCAACGAGTCCGGCCGCGGCGGCACGGTGCAGGACGGCCCGTTCGAGTTTGAGTGGACGCTCAGCTCCGAGGGTTGGGAGGTGGAGGCGCTGCTGCTCGTGACCGTGGAGGTCAAGTTCCCGGTGCAGGGCCAGGAATATTCCGTCAAGCTGAGCACGATCGCCGAGGACCCGGCGCTCACCGTCACCCCGGGAGGCACCAGCCAGCCATGAGGACGGCGCGCCAACTCATCCAGCCACACGCGCGCCCCGGCGCCGCGTTCACGCTCATGGAACTGCTGCTCGCCGTGGCGGTGTTCTCCATCGTGCTTGCGTCCATCGGCACGGTGTTCTTCAGCGCAGTGCGCCTGCGCAACAAGACCACCGCGGCCATCGAGCAGGCCGTGCCCGTGCACCAGGCCGTCGCGATCATCAAGCGCGACCTCGAGGGCATCGTGGTGCCCGGCACCAATCAACTCCTCGGACCGCTCGCGACGCCCGGCACCACCGGCGCCTCGACCAACGTCCTTTTGATCGCCGGCGTGGCGTCCGTCACCTTCACCACGACCACCGGCATGGTGGACAACAACTCCCCGTGGTCCGAAATCCAGCGCGTTTCCTACGTGCTCGTGCTCCCGACGAACAACGCCGCCGGCAAGGACCTCGTGCGCGTGCTCACGCGGAATCTGCTGCCGATCAACGTCGCCGAGGAAGAGCCGCAATTCCTCATGGCCGGCATCGAGAACTTCCACTTCGAGTTCTTCGACGGCACGGCGTGGACCGACGTGTGGGACTCGACCGTCGCCAGCCCGCCGCTGCCCGCGGGCGTCAAGATGATCCTTGAACGCGTCCGCGAGTCCGCCGATTCCCCGGCGCGCGCGCCGATTGAAATCGTGGTGCCGATCCTCGTGCAGGGAACGACCAATGCCACCGCGTCCGCGGAGGCCGGCCAATGAAGCTGCGCGCTGTCAACCCGGCCCCGACCCGGACGCACCGCGCCGAGCGCGCGTCCGTGCTCGTGATCGTGCTGTGGATCGCGTTCGGGCTCGTGACGCTTGCGCTCTACTTCGCACAGTCGAGCACGCTCGAGTTGCGCGCCGCCGACAACCGCACCGCCACCGTCGAGGCGGGGCAGGCCATCGCGGGCGCGGCGCGCTACGTGAACTACATCCTCGCCAACCAGGAGACGAACGGCTTCCGGCCGGATCCGCAGAGCTACGAATCGGAGGCCGTTCCCATCGGCGACGCGACCTTTTGGATACTCGGCCGCGGGGACGACCAGGTTTCGCCCGACCGGCCGGTCTTCGGGCTTGTGGACGAGGCGTCCAAGCTCAACCTCAACACGGCCACGCTCGAGATGCTGCAGGCGCTGCCGAAGACCACCGCGGAGTTCTCGGCGGCCACCGTGGACTGGCGCGACGAGGACAGCACCGTGACCGAGGGCGGCGCCGAGGACGAAATCTACGGCCGCCTCAATCCCGCGTATCGCTGCAAGAACGGGCGCTTCGAGTCCATCGAGGAACTGCGCCTCGTTTACGGCGCGACGCTGGCGATCCTTTACGGCGAGGACGTGAACATGAACGGCGTGCTCGACCCGAACGAGAACGACGGCGACAACTCGCTGCCCGGCGACGACCGCAACGGCGTGCTCGACCTGGGCGTGCTCGAATACGTGACCGTCCACAGCCGCGAGCCCAACACCCGCAGCGACGGCTCGCAGCGCATCAACGTCAATCCCACCCAGGGCGGCCAGCAGCAAGGGGGCGGCGCGCGATTGCAGGGACTCTTGAACGAGAAGTTCGGCGAAACCCGCGCGCAAGAAATCATGCCGCGCATCAGCGGGCCCGGCGCCAACTTTGGCAGCCTGCTGGAGTTCTACCTCGTGAGCCAGATGACCGCCGATGAGTTTGCGCAAATCCACTCGGACCTCACCACGACCAACGCCACATCCATCGAAGGGCGCGTCAACGTGAACACCGCCAGCGAGGCCGTGCTCAAGTGCATCCCCGGCATCGGCGCGGACAACGCGGGCTCGCTGGTGAGCTTCCGCCAGGCCAACCCCTCGCGGCTCGACTCCATCGCGTGGGTGTCCGAGGTCCTCGAGCGCGAGGACGCCGTCCGCGCCGGGCCGTTCCTCACCGCGCAAAGCTACCAGTTCAGCGCGGACATCGTGGCGCTCGGCCATCACGCCCGAGGCTACCAGCGCGTAAAGTTCATCTTCGACACCAGCTCCGGCACGCCGCGGATCGTCCACCGCCAGGACCTCACGCACTTCGGCTGGGCCCTCGGCCCGGCCATCCGCGAGCAGGCGCGCCTCGCAAAGGAACTCCGATGACCATGCTCTCCAAGGACAAGACCCCCACCACGCTGCTTGCCCTCGCGCTCGACGGCAGCCGGCTCGAGGCCGTCGTGCTGCGCCGGACCAACGGCTCGGTCACGATCCAAAAGACCGCGACCGCGACGCTCGCGCTCGACCTGTTCAAAGACGAGGTCGAACTCGTCGGCAAGGAACTGCGCGACGCGCTCGACGCCGCGGGCATCCGCGAGAAACGCTGCGTCGCCTGCGTGCCCACCGCGTGGGTGCTGTCGGTTCACGCCGGGATTCCGGAGATGCCCGAGGAGGATGTGCCGGGCTTCCTCGAGATCGAGGCCGAGCGCGGCTTTCCAAACGGGATGGAGGACTTGCGGGTGTGCGTGTCGCGATACGCCGCGCCGTCGGGGGCGCGCTTCGCGACGCAACTGGCCGTCACGCGGGAGCACCTCGCGAGGCTGGATGAAGTGCTCGAGGCCGCAGGGCTCAAACCGCACGGATTCTCCCCCGGCCTCACCGCGCTGCCCGGCGTCCTTGCGGCCCGCCCGAACGGGCAGATCGCTGCCGTCGTCGGCGAGTCAGCGGTGGATTTGCTGGTGACCAGCGGCGGCGGCGTGGTCGCGCTGCGCTCGATCGAGGGCGCGTTCGACACCGAGGGCGGCGACCGCCGGCTGCAGTCCGAGCACGTCGCGCGCGACCTGCGGATCACGCTCGGGCAGATGCCCCCCGAGGTGCGCGGCGGCGTGCGCGAGTTCAAGATTTTCGGCGCGAGCCGGTTCGCCGAGCAGTTGATGATCGAACTGCGGCCGCGCGCCGCCTCGATGGGGCTGCTCACCGAGCACGTGCCGAACTTCGGCAGCGAGGCCGGCGGGCTCAAGGTGCCGGACAACACGCCCGTCTCGTGCGCGCTCGCGCTGGCGGCGCAGTATCTTTCCGGGCGCAAGCCGTTCGAGTTCCTGCCGCCGAAGCCGAGCCTGTGGAAGCAGTTCTCCGAGCGCTATTCCTCCGGCAAGCTCGCGTGGGCGGGCGTGGCCGCGGGTCTGGTCGCGGCGTCGGTCATCGGGCTATTCGGCTGGCAGCAATTCCGCCTCAACGGCCTCAACGGCCAGTGGAGCGCGATGAAGAAACCCGTCAGCGAACTGGAGGACATCCAGAAGCAGGTTCGCAAGTATCGCCCGTGGTTCGACGAGTCGCACACGAGCCTGAGCGTGCTCCAGCGCGTCACCGAGTCCTTCCCCGAGGACGGCTCGGTCGCGGCGAAGAGCTTCGAGATACGCAACCTCGCCAGCGTGTCCTGCTCCGGCACGATGCGCGACAGCCCGTCGCTGCTCAAGGCGCTGGACCGGCTGCGCGCCGTGGGCAACGTCTCCGACATCAAGGTGGACTCCATGAAGGGCAAGGCGCCCGCGATGCAGTTCACATTCCGCTTCAACTGGGGAACCCCCAGGCGAAATGAAAACTGAAGCCCAGAAACGCCAGCATCTCCTCGCGCTCCTCGCCATCAGCGTGGTCGCGCTCTTCGCGGGCGACAAGCTCGTCGTCCAGCCGCTCACCGCGTCGTGGAAGGCCCGGCAGGCCCGCATCGCGAAACTCGAGAAGGACGTCCGCGCCGGCTCCGCCCTGCTCGACCGCGACCGCGCCATGCGCGACCGCTGGAACACCATGCGCAAGGGCACGCTTCCCAAGGACCGTTCCGCCGCCGAGCAGCAACTGTTGAGCGCCTTCGACAAATGGTCCCGCGAGGCGCGAATCAGCGTCAGCTCCGTCAAGCCGCAGTGGAAGCGCGGCGCGACCGACGACCATTCACTCCTCGAATGCCGCGTGGACGCCTCGGGCAGCCTCTCGTCGCTCAGCCGGTTCCTCTACGAGCTCGAACAGGACCCCATGGCGCTCAAGATCGAGGCCGTCGAACTCAGCACCCGCGACACCTCCGGCTCTCAACTCGCGCTCGGCCTGCTTGTCAGCGGGCTGCGCCTCTCGCCACTGGAAGCCAAATGAATTGCTTCAAGACAACCCAACCGCCATCTGGTAACTTTTGAGACATCGCCATGAAGACTTTCCCGCTCATTCTTGCGGCGTTCACCGCGAGCCTCGCCGCCGCGCAGGACGCCAAGACACCCGCCGCCCCGCCCACGGCCCCGGCGGCAACGACGCCCACGGCCCCGCCCGCCACGGCTCCGACGACAACCTCAACGCCGGGCACGGCGACCACCGACCCGAAGTCCACCGACCCGAGGTCAGGCTCTGGGCGCGACTCTCGCTCGCGCGGCTCGAGGAATCCGCCCGTTGACTCGAAGTCCGGCTCCGGCAAGTCCGGTTCGTCGCCGTCGAAGTCCGGTTCCGCGTCCCCCGCCGAGGGCTTCGCCGCGTTCCGCCCGATTGCCGACAAGAACATCTTCAACCCCAACCGCAATGGCCGCCCGCAACAGACCGAGCAACCCGTCCGCCGCTCGCCCAAGGTCGAGAGCTTCGCGCTCGTCGGCACGATGAGCTACGAGAAGGGAGACTTCGCGTTCTTTGAGAGCGAGAATTCCGCGTATCGCAAGACCGCCAAGCCCGGCGACGTCATCGCAGGGCACAAGCTTACCGCCATCGCGACGGACCAGGTCAAACTGCTCAAAGACGAGAAGGAAGTGGAACTCAAGGTCGGCTACCAACTCCGCCGCGAGGATGAAGGCGCGTGGCTCGCCAGCCTCCGGCCCGTGCCCGAGGAACCATATCGCAGCCCGTATTTGTCGTCGGGATCCTCGTCCTTCGGAAGTTCCTCGTTCGGCAGCAGCGGCGACATCGACTTGATCCGCCGCATGATGGAAGCCCGCATGCAGGGCGGCGGCTTCGACCGCAGCCGGTTTGGCGGGGGTAGTTTCGGGAGCAGCAGCGGGAGCAACAGCGCCGCCGACTCCGCGCAACGGCGCATCCGCGAGCAGGACCGCGACGGCGACGGCAGGGTTTCGCAGCAGGAGGCCGACCGCGGACTGCGCGACCGCTTCCGCGAGATCGACAAGGACGGCAACGGATTCGTCGACGCCGCGGAATACACCGCCTACTACACCGCACGATATGGCGGTGGCTCGAGCGGAAACAGCACTTTCGGCGGCGGCGGCCCCGGTCCGTCCCAGTCACCCTCCTCGCCGCCCCCGCCCGCGAGCACCACGCCGCCCGCCAACGAAAGTGAGATTTTGAAGCGCCTCATGGAGCGCCGCCAACAGGAGAACAAACAATGAACGCCTCACGAACCACACTCGCCACGCTCGGGCTCGCCCTCGCGCTCGCCAGCCGCGTCGCCGCGCAGAACCAGACGCCACCCGCCACGCCCACGACGCCGCCACCCGCGACCACGCCACCCGCGACCACGCCGCCTGCGGGGAAGGATTCCAAGAATCCCTTCGCGCCGCGCGCCACCACCAAGACCGTGGACCCGAAGACCGGCGAGGAGGCCAACCTGCGCCTCAACTTCCGCGGCGTCGGCATCGACCAGGTGCTCACTTACTTGAGCGAGGCCGCCGGCTTCACCATCGTGCTCGAGACCCAGGTGCGTGGCACGGTGGACGTGTGGAGCAACCACCCCGTCACCAAGAGCGAGGCGCTCGACCTGCTCAACCAGGTCCTCCGGAAGAACAACTACGCCGCCATCGTGAACGGCAAGACGCTCACCGTGAAGCGGCTCGAAGACGCGAAGTTCGACGACATCCCCATCGTCACCGGCAGCGACCCGAAGGACATGGTCAAAACCGACGAGATCGTCACGCAGGTCATCCCGCTCAAGTTCGTGGGCGCGCGTCAAATCCTCTCCGACCTCGCGCCCATTCTCCCGGGCAACCAGACCGTGACCGCGAACGACGGCGCCAATTCCATCGTCATCACCGACACCAAGCGCAACATCCGGCGCCTCACCGAACTTGTGCAGGCCCTCGACCTCTCGCAAACCGGCACCACGGGCATCAAGGTCTTCGCACTCCGATACGGAGACGCGAAGGCCCTGGCGACGATCATCAAGGACCTGTTCACACCCGCCACGGGCACTCAACAAGGTGGCTTCGGCCAGGGTAGCCCGGGCGGCGGTCGCAGCAGCAGTGGATTCGGCGGATTCGGCGGATTCGGCGGATTCGGCGGACTCGGCGGACTCGGCGGAGGGAGCTTAGGCGGATTCGGCAGCAGCGGCACGGGCGGATTCGGCGGACGCACCGGCGGACGCACCGGCGGAGGTCCGGTTTCCAACGCCCGCGTTGTGGCCGTCGCCGACGAGCAGAGCAACGCCGTCATCATCAACGCGCCCGAGCACCTCATGGTCACCATCGAGGATCTCATCAAGCAACTCGACACCGCCACGCAGGACGTGACCGAGCTGCGCGTGTTCCACCTCAAGAACTCCGACCCCACGGAGATGGCGTCGCTCCTCGCGTCGCTCTTCCCCGACCCGACGCGCTCCGGCAACAGCGACCGGAGCCGCGGCCTGCAATTCGGCGGCGCGTTTGGCGGAGGTCCGGGCGGCATCTTCGGCCGCGGCGGTCCCGGCGGTTCGACAGGCGGGCGCACGGGAACGACGGCCACCGGCGACAGCGAACGCGCGCGCAAGCAGCAGCGCGTCCTCGCCGTGCCCGACGCGCGCACCTCGTCCGTCATTGTGACCGCGGCCAAGGACATGATGGATCAGATCGCCGACATGGTGTTACAGCTCGATTCGAGCCCGGCGCGCAAGCAGAAGGTCTTCACCTATTCGCTCGAGAACGCGGACGTAAACACCGTGCAAAACGTGCTGCGCGGCCTGTTCGAAGGCCAGAACACGCGGTCGTCGCAAAACAGCCAGCGCACGACCGACGCGCTTGCCAACCGGCAGAACAACAACTCACAGAGTCGCGGCACAGGCGGCACCCAAAGCGGCTTTGGCGGCGGCGGCGGCGGCTTCGGCGGCGGCAGCGGCTTCGGTGGATCCGGCGGCTTCCGGTAAGCCGTATCACTTCCGCCAACCCTCGGGCACGAAAGATTCACACCATGAACAAAAAACAGTCCTGGACCAACCGTTGCGCGATGGCAGTCGCGCTCCTCTCGGCAATCGCACTCACCCCCATGAACGCACCGGCACAGCAGCGCCCGGGCGGCGGCGGCTTTGGCGGCTTTGGCGGCTTTGGCGGCTTTGGCGGCGGCGGCCTTGGGGGCGGCGGCTTTGGGGGCGGCGGCGGGCGCGCGAACACCGGCACCTACCCGAGCAACACCCGCGTCGGCGAGGCGCTCATCACGATCGATCCCGAGACGCGCCAGATCATTGTCATCACCGACGACGAAACCAACGAGCACCTCAAGACCGTGATCCAAAACCTCGACCGGCCCAAGCCGCAGGTGCTCATCCGCGTCGTGTTCGTCGAGGTGACCTACACCGACGACTTCAACCTCGGCGTGCAGGGCAAGCTCAAGCACGACGTGAACAACAAACAGGGCGGGGAAATCTTCAGCCTGCTCGGCGTGCCCGGCGGCACGGGGACCGACCGCGGCCTCTTCTACAAGATCCTGCCCGTCGGCGCAAACGTGGAACTGACCATCAACGCGCTGAGCCAGCTTGCAAAGACCGAGGTGCTCTCGCGCCCGACCATCCTCGCCCGCAACAACCAGCAGGCCAACATCGTCGTGGGCCAGTCCTATCCGTTCATCACCAACACGCGCTTCGACCAGAACGGCGGCCAGATCAACACCGTGCAATATCAGGACATCGGCATCATCCTGCGCGTCACCCCGTTCATCAGCTCCGAGGGACTCGTCGAGATGATCGTCGCGCCGGAAATCTCCAAGGTCGGCGCGCAGACCGTCGCCATCTCCACCAACCTCACCGTCAACGCCATCGACAAGATTTCCGCGGACACCGTCGTCGTGACCGAGAGCGGCAAGACCGTCGTCATTGGCGGGCTCATCAAGACCGACAAGCGCGAAACCAAGACGAAAGTGCCGCTCCTCGGCGACATCCCGCTCCTCGGCGCGGCTTTCAAGCGCACCGAGAAAAAGGACGTGAAGACCGAGCTCATCATTTTCCTCACGCCCGAGGTCATCCACAAGCCGGGCGACCTCATCGAGGCCAGTGCGCGCGAGGCCAACAAACTTGAGATGCCGCGCAAGGCTTTCAGCGAACAGGAACTCAACCGCGCGTTCGACGTGGACACGACCGCGCCCCCGAATAGCGCCAAGCCGCCGGCCAACGGCGCGAAGCCACCCGCGAACGGCGCCAAGCCACCCGCGAACGGCGCGAAGCCCCAGTCCGCCACGCAACCCGGTGCCGCCGCCGCGCCCGTTGCCGGCGCGCCCGAACCACCCGCGCGCAAACCCGCGACGGTCTCGCCGTCGCTTCCGCCGCGCAAATAAACGCGCCGTCCGGCGTCTGACTCCGTGAGCCGGCGAAGCCTCCTCGTTTACCTCACGCTGACCGTCGCATGGGCGGTGGTGCTCGCGTGGCAGGCCGCCGAGCACCGGCGCGTAAACGAGGCCGCCCGCGAGCTCTTGCGCCACCGCGGGCGCGACATCACTTCCACCCTCGGCATCGTCGTCCGCTCGCAGCGGCGCTTCGGCGGCATCGTCTCTCGCGAGCGCATGGAGTCCGCGCTCTCCGCGCTCATCCGCACCAACGAGGTCAACTCAATCGCACTGCTCAGCGCCTCCGGCGAGGTCGTCGCCACCGCCGGCGAGCGCATCGAATTCAAGCCCGCGAGCGTGTTCCGTCCCGGCGAAGTCTGGACCGAACAGACGGTCACGCTGATGAACCTCGTGGACCTCGGCGCCAACCTCACCAACGAGTCCGACATCACCCCCCCGCGCCCGCCGCCGCCGCCGATCATCATGCCACGCGAGGAAATCTTCCTCACGTTCGAGACCAACCGCCCGCCAGCCGGCAGCCGCCCGCCCCGTGACCGCCCGCCGCCGGCGGACCAGACCGAAGTCCCGACCGGCGCGACCGAAAACCCCGTGGTGTTCACGCAACCGCCCCCCGCCGGGACGAATGACGCCACCGGTTCCACCAACACCGCCGCCGGTTTGCGCGGCCCGCGCCCGCCCCGCGGCCCGTTCGTGCGGCCCAACTGGATGAACCCGGACGAATTCCAGTTGCTCATCACCAAGCAGGGCGTTCACAGCTTCCTCATCGTGATGTCCACCGCGAGCGTGATCGAATCCGGCCGTCGGGACGTTGTGCTGCGTTTGCTCGTCGCCGTGCTGGCCACCGTGGCCGCGTCGGCCATGGCCTTCGGCTGGCGCAACCTTGTAAAATCCTCCGAGCTTCAAATCCGCCTCGTGAAAGCCAGCGAGATGAACGCACACCTCAAGGAACTCAACCTCGCCGCCGCCGGCCTCGCGCACGAGACGCGCAACCCGCTCAACCTCATCCGCGGCATGGCGCAGCTCATTTCCAAGGAACCCGCCGCGCCCGCCGACATCCGCGACCGCTCGCGCGCCATCGTGGACGAGGCGGACCGCGTCACCGCGCAGCTCAACGAATTCATCAACTACTCGCGCCCGCGCGACATCCGCCGCTCGCCGGTCGCGGTCGGTCACGTCGCCGCCGAGGTCGCGCGCGCCCTCTCCATCGACACCGACGAGAAACGCATCGATCTCGCTGTCCCCGACGACTCGATTGTCATCGAGGCCGACGAACAACTTCTGCGTCAGGCGCTCTTCAACCTCCTGCTCAACGCCATTCAGGCTGCGGACGCCGGCGGACGAATCGAGGTGTTGGTGGGCCGTGAAAACGGCGGCGCGTGGCTCGAAGTGGTCGACAACGGCCCCGGCGTCCCCCTGCAGAACCGCGCCGAAATCTTCAAGCCCTACTTCACCTCGCACAAGGAAGGCACCGGCCTCGGCCTCGCCGTCGTGCAGCAGATCGTGTCCGCGCACGGCTGGAGCATCGAATGCCTCGCCAACGAACCCCGCGGCGCACGCTTCCGCATCACCCACCTGAAGGCGCTGAACAAGGCGTAGCGCCGTCCGCCGATCCAGTCGTCCTCCTCTCACAACGGCAGCAACACCGTGATCGTCGTGCCACGCCCGGCGCGGGATGCGATGTGCACCTTGCCGCGATGCGTCTCGACGACGCGGCGCACGATGGCGAGTCCGAGTCCCGTGCCGCGCGCTTTCGTGGTGTTGAGCAACGAGCTGAACGCGCGCTTCCGTTGTTCCTCGTTCATCCCTCCGCCCGTGTCCTTGAACTCGATCTCGACGTGCGCGGGCGGATCGTGCGAGCGCGGTGTGCGGGCCAGTCGCGTCGTGAGCGTGAGCCGGCCGCCCGTGGGCATGGCCTCGACCGCGTTGAGCGTGAGGTTCAGGAAGGCCTGCTCAAGTTGCGTGGCGTCCGCGGGGACGGGCGGCAGCGCCGGGCCGAGCTTTCGAACAAGCACGATGCCTTGATGCGCGAGTTTGTGGCGCGTGAGCAGGCCGAGGTCGTCGAGCAACTGGTTTACATCCACGGGCGCAAGCTGCGGCTCGGTGCTGCGCGCGAAGTCCAGCACCTGCTCCACGATGCGGTTCAGGTGCTCCATCTTCGCGCCCATGATGCGGACGTCCTCGGCGCGCGGGTCCGCCGCCTCGAAGCGCAGGTCCAGCGAGTGATAGAGCATCTTCATCACCGTGAGCGGATTCCGAATCTCGTGAGCGACCTCGGCGGCAAGCAGCCCGAGCGCGGAGAATTTCTCGTTCTGCCGGAGCTGCTCCTCGACGTCCACGATGCGCTCGTAAAGCCGTGCCTTCTCGATGGCGATGGCCGAGAGGTCCGCGAGCGCGGAAAGGATGCGCACCTCCTCGTTGGAAAACGTGTGCGGCCGGTCCTTGTAAACGCTCAGCGATCCCGTCGCGTGCCCGCTGAACAGCAGCGGCACGCTCAGCAGGGAGACGAGGCCCTCGCGCCGCGCGGCGTCCGCGTGCTGGTAACGCGCCGACACCTGCACGTCCCCGATCTGCTGCGGTTTCTTGCGGCGGACCACGACGCCGGGCAGGCTTTCCTCGGCGGACAGGCGGGGTTTGCGCAAATAGGCGCGGCCCGCACCGTGGCTCGCGCGCAGGTCGAGCCATTGCCGGGACTCATCGAGCAGATGAAGCGAGCACACGCGCGCGTCCATGAGCGTGGCGGCCTCGCGCGTGATCGTGCCGAGCGCCTCGTCGAGGTCGAGCGTGGAGTTGATCGCCTGGCCGACGCTGAACAGCCCTTCGAAGAGCCGCGCCTTGAGCCGGAGCTGCTCGTAAAGCCACGTGTTGTGAATGACACGCGCCGCCTGGGTGGCGAGCTCCTCGAGCAACGCCTGGTCGCCGGCTGAGAACGCGTCGGGCCTGTCCGACTCGAGGTTGAGCACGCCCCGCGCATCGCCCGCGCTGGGCAGCGGCACCGCCAGTTCCGAGCGCGCGCGCGAGTCCACCCGCAAATACCGCGGGTCGCGCCCGACATCACCGACGCGCACCGGCTGGCCCGTGCGGGCGACCCATCCGGTGAGCCCCATGCCGATGCGAAAGCGCAGCCCCGCCGCGTCTGCCGGCAGTCCGTGCGACGCCTCGATTTCCATCAGCCCCGTGGTGGGATTGAGCAGCACGACCGAGCCGCTCGTGGCGCGCGTGAGGCTCACCGCCTCGCGCAGCAACAGCCCGAGCGCCTCGCGCGAGTCGAGCGTCGAGTGGATGACGTTGCTGACTTGGTGAAGCAGCGAGAGCCGCTCCACCTGCAATCTCAACGCGGACAACTCGTCGTTCATCAAAGCCGACGTTCAAAGTTCAAGGTTCAAAGTTCAAGGTTCAAAGTGGCCCGCAATCGGGCAACGACCCGTCCGCGCGACCTGCTGCCAGGCATTTGAATCTCAACGAACGCGCGCCGTCATCCACGCGCCGACCGTGCCGAAGAGCACAAGCGGACCCCACGCGGCAAGCACGGGCGGCACATGGCCCGCGGTGCCCGCAGCCATCCCGAGCCGCGAGAGGATGTAAAACGCGAACACGATGAACACACTCGCCGCCACGCCGACGAACACATTCCGCCGGCCGGTCATCGCGCCAAACGGCAGGGCGACGAGCACCACGACCAGGCACGTCCACGGCGCGGCGAGCCGGGCGTGGAATTGCGTGGCCAGTTCGGACCGTTTCGGCTCGCGAAGCTCCGGGTGCAGCCGCTGGTAGTCCGCGATTTCCGCGAGCGTGAAGCGGATCTTCTTCGAGATGCGATAACTGTCCATCGCGCCGATCTTGATCTCGCTCAGGATCAGGCGCGGCGACTCGGCGAACTCGCGCACGACGAGCCGGTTTGTGAGCGCGCGCGCCGGCACGTCCGGCTGCGCGGTGGTCCAGATGAACAACTGGACGTTCTCGAAGACCCACGCGTCGTTGGTCCGCCACGCGCGCTCGGCAAAAAGCTGGCGCCGCGTGCCGTCGGCCTGGGCCCACTCGACGTCGGGATGAAGCATCTCGTGCGAGAGCTTGTTGTAGTTGCGCGCCCGCCACGTGCGGCCCTCGCGCTCGTTGACGAAGTGAAGATGGGGATGCCATTGCGACTCGGCCGGCCCGGCCTGACCGGGCGTGAAAATTTCCGCGGCCAGTTCATCGGCCCGCGGCGCCACCCATTCACTCAACGCGAGCAACCCCGCGCTCAACACCGCGCCCGTGCCGAGGCAGGGCGCGGCAAGCCGCCAGATGCCGATGCCCGCGGCGCGCATCGCCACGAGTTCGTGGTGACGCGCGTGGTTCGTCAGCGCCAGCAGCACGGCGAGCAAGAGCGCGACGGGCACGACCGTGAGCAGCATCTCCGGCGTCTTGAACACATAATAGGCCGCGACGTCTGCCGCCCCGGTCTTGCGCGACTGGAATTGCCCCATCTCCGTGAACAGCATGAAGGCGACCCAGAAGATGTAGAACCCAAGCAGGCACTGGCCGAGGGGAACGAGCAACTCGCGCAGCAGATAGCGGTCGAGCAGTCGCATCGCGCGAGCGTAGTCGCAGCCGGGACACCAACGCAAGCGAACCGCCGCAGGACCCCGGCGGTTGCGCCTTGCAGTTCAGTCCGCCCGCTCTAGGCTTCCCCCATGGCAGGCGCGCCCAAGAAGAAACGACCGCAACCGCCCAAGGCTCTCATGCTCGGGGTGGGGCTCGACTCCGACGGCCACAAGCGCATCACGACGGGCGAGAACTTCGCCTTGATCGGCGGCTCGAAGGAAACGCACGAAGTCATGACCGAAAAGGCCATCAAGATCAACGAGAAGCTCCGCGGCCGCGGCAAGCAGCTTTGCGAAGTGAGCCGCGAGGAGTTCGACGACATCGCACAGTCCGTCGGATTGCGCCGGCACCAGCCGGAGTGAGTTCGCCCCAATTCAAGGCCGCCTTCCTTGACGGCGCGCCGCACGGTCGTTAGCGTCGCGGCCGCTGATGAACACCGCCACCACCTTGCAGAGCCCGTATCTGTTCATCGCGGTCTTTCTCGTCGTGGCGATCGTCTTCCCGCTGCTGCCGCTCGCGCTTGCCCGGCTTTGGGCGCTGACGTTTTCGCCGCAGAAGCCCGGCCCCGACAAGAACGACACTTACGAGTGCGGCCTCGCCTCGAAGGGCGACCCGTGGATCCGGTTCCGCTCGGAGTTTTACCTCTACGCGATTGTGTTCCTCGTGTTCGACGTCGAGGTGGTGTTCCTGCTGCCGTTCGCGGTGGCGTTCCTCGACCTCGGCGTGGGCGCGTTCGCGGCGATGATGCTGTTCGTGCTGCTGCTCGCCGAAGGGCTCGTGTGGGCCTGGGCGAAGGGCGTGCTGACGTGGAAGTGAGAGATGGAGATCAGGAGCAGGCCTTGAAACAAGATGGACTCCGGGCTCCGAAGTGAATTGCAGAAGCAGGGCGTCTTCACCGTGACGCTGCAGGAGCTCCACAACTGGAGCCGCAGCAACTCCGTGTGGCCGCTCGGCTTCGGGCTCGCGTGCTGCGCCATTGAGATGATGGCCGCGAGCATGGCGCGCTATGACCTTGCGCGCTTCGGCGCGGAGGTGTTCCGCCCCTCGCCGCGGCAGGCCGACCTCATGATTGTCGCCGGCACCGTCACCAAGAAGATGGCCCCGCAGGTCGTGCGCCTCTACAACCAGATGCCCGAGCCCAAATACGTCATCGCCATGGGCGCGTGCGCCATCTCAGGCGGGCCGTTCAAGCAGGGCTACAACGTCCTCAAGGGCGTGGACCGCTACATCCCGGTGGACGTCCACATCCCCGGCTGCCCCCCGCGCCCCGAGGCGCTCATCCACGCGTTCATGACCTTGCAGCGGAAGATCGACGTCCAGAAACTCACCGGCGAAGGCCGCGCCCGGCACACCGACGCCGCCGCGCCCAGCGAATTTCCCGTGCCGCAGTTCGGCGAACACGACCTCGTGCCGTCGATGAATTCCAGCGTGTGGAAACCGGCGGTGTTGGCGCGCGGCTGATGGAGACGCTCGAACAAATCAAGACCTGCATCGAAGCCGCCGTGCCCGGCGCGCAGGTGTCCATCGTGAGGAACGACAGCCCGTGCGCGCAGCATTCGTTGCTCGTGGACACGGCACACGCCTTTGCCGTCGCGCAGTTCCTCCGCGACGACCAGCGGTTGCGCCTCGATTACTGCTCCAACGTCACCGGCGTGGACTGGCTCGACCGCGTCGAGAAGACCAAGACCAAGGTGAAGAAGCTCGTGGATGGCGTCGAGAAGGAGGTCGAGGAGACGACCGACAAGACCATCCCCGGCTACCTTGAGTCCGTGTATCACCTTTACTCGATGTCGCTCAAGCACGGGCCACTCATCCTGCGCGTCCGCACCGCGAATCGCGCCGATGTGCGCCTGCCGTCGCTCGCGCCGCTGTGGCGCGCGTGCGACTTTCAGGAGCGCGAGATTTTCGACCTCTACGGCATCGTGTTCGAGGGCCATCCCGACCTGCGGCGCATCCTGATGTGGGACGAGTTCAAGGACCACCCGATGCGCAAGGACTACGTCGAACCCGACGACTACGAATACGAGCCCACCCCGCACGACGACGTGGCGGAAAAAGCGAAGCGCCACCACCCGACGCCCGCGCCCGTGCCGAATTGAGCCGCCGGACAAAAACTGCCGACGGAAGCGCAAGAGAGGATAAGCGCACGCCGCGCGTCCGTGGCTTGATGGCGGCGTCGTATGAAGGCGCTGCGCTTCGGACACTGCGTCCGCACCGGAATCGCACCCATCTCCCTCGCAATGTTGGGGATTGCTGCGGGTGGCTCCGGCGCCACTCCTGACAACGCGCCTGATCGCGGCAAGGCCGCCTACGACCTTCATTGCGCGGCGTGTCACGGCGCGACCGGCGACGGCAAAGGGCTTGCGAGTGTGTGGCTCTTCCCGCGACCACGCGATTTCAGCGCGGGGCAGTTCAAGATCCAGTCCACGCCGAACGGCTCGCTACCGACGGATGAAGACTTGCTCGAGTCCATCACGCGCGGCGTGCCCGGCACGTCGATGCCGGGCTTCGCGCACCTGCCCGAGGCCGACCGCCACGCGCTCGTCGCCCGCATCAAACACCTCACGGCGTTTACGGACTCCGCGGGCCGGCGCGTGAACCGCTTCGAGGAGGCCGCGCGCAGGGGCGAGCTCAAGCCGCGCTCCGTCGTGCCCGCGGAACCGCCCGCCGACGCGAACGCCGTCGCGACGGGGCGCGACCTGTTCATCAAGTTCGCGTGCAACGCGTGCCATGGCGATTCGGGTGCGGGCGATGGGCCGACCGCGGCGACGCTAAAGGATTCGCAGGGGTTTCCCCTGCTGCCTCGTGACTTCAACACCGCGCCGTTCCGCGGCGGGCACTCGGGCCGCGACATTTACCTGCGCATCCTCACGGGCATGGCCGGCACGCCGATGCCGCCGTTCGGGCCCGAACTCATGTCGCCCGAAGAGCGCTGGGCGCTCGTGCATTACATCCGATCGCTGCGCCGGCCTGATGCCGAGGTGCGCGACATCCTCAAGCTCGAGGACGCCTTCATCCGCGCGCGCCGTGTGAAGAAGCTGCCGACCGACCCGGCGGACACGCAGTGGGAACGCTTCGACCCGGTGCGCATCCCGCTCAACCCGCTCTGGCCCGAGCCGAAGCCGATTTACGCCGTCGCCGTGACCGCGCTTCACGACGGCCGTCGGCTCGCGATCCTTTGCCAGTGGCGGGACGACATCGCCAACGGAGCGCCGGTGCGTGTGCAGGATTTCCAGGACGGCATCGCGCTGCAGTTTTCGATGAACGGCACGACGCCGTTCCTCGGCATGGGCGACAAAGACAACCCGGTGAATCTGTGGTTCTGGCGCGCGGGCTGGCAGCAGGAGGCCGACGGCCGGCCGCACGGTCTTCGCGAGCAGTATCCCTCGATGCACGTGGACCTCTACACACAAACCAACACGCTCATCCACACGGCTGAAGCCGCGAAGAATCTCATCGCGCTTCCGCACACATCGCCGGTCGAGGACGCGAACGCGCGCGGCTTCGGCACGCTCAAGTCGCAGTCGTTGGCGCGCCAGAACGTGCGGGGCAAAGGCATCTGGCGCGATGCGCATTGGAGCGTCCTGTTCACGCGCGAACTGAATTCACCCGACGCGGAGGATGTGAAGCTCCGGCTGAAGCAGCCCGTGCCCGTGTCCTTCGCGGTGTGGAATGGTGAGCAGGGAGATCGCAATGGACGCAAAGTCATCAGCAACTGGTATCAACTCCTCCTCGAACCATGAGCACCGGTTTCCTTTCTCGTCGCGACTTCATCCAGCGCAGCGGCCTCGCGGGCGCGGGCATCGCGGCGGCGCAGATGCTGCCGTTGCGGTTTCTCCAAGCGCAGGAAGTCGGCGGCAATCCGCTCTCGACTTATCCGAACCGTGGCTGGGAGCAACTCTACCGCGATCAATACGCCTACGACCGCGCCTTTTCGTGGGTCTGCGCGCCGAACGACACGCACAACTGCCGCATCACCGCGCACGTCCGCAACGGCGTCATCGTCCGCCTCGGCGAGCAGTATGACATCCACACCTACTCGGACCTCTATGGCAACAAGGCTTCGGCCAATTGGGGCAACCGCCATTGCGCCAAGGGCTACACGTTCCACCGCATTCTCTACGGACCTTACCGGCTGAAACATCCCATCGTTCGACGCGGGTGGCGGCGCTGGGCCGATGACGGTTTCCCTGAACTGACAAAGGAGCTGCGCACGAAATACAAGTTCGACTCCCGCGGCACGGACAAGTTTGACCGGCTCTCGTGGGAGCAGGCGTTCGACTACATCGCCCGCGGCACGGTCGCGGTCGCGAAGCGTTACTCCGGCGAATCCGGCGCGAAGCTGCTCGAAGCGCAGGGTTATCCGCAGGAGATGATTGACGACATGGGCGGCGCCGGCACGCGCACCATCAAGATGCGCGGCGGCATGGGCTTGCTGGGCGTGATGGGCAAATACGGGATGTATCGCCTGTGCAACTCGCTCGCGTTGCTCGATGTCCACGTGCGCGGCGTGAAGCCCGGGGAAGCGAAGGCCGGCCGCACGTGGTCGAACTACACCTGGCACGGCGACCAGGCGCCGGGCCATCCGTGGGTGCATGGCTTGCAGAATTCGGAGACGGACTTCAACGACCTCCGCAATTCGAAGCTCATCATCATGAACGGCAAGAACCTCGTGGAAAACAAAATGGCCGACGCCCACTGGTTCATCGAGTGCATGGAGCGCGGCGCGAAAATCGTCGTCATTGCGCCCGAATACGGCGCGCCCTCGACCAAGGCCGACTACTGGATTCCCGTCCGCCCCGCCACCGACGCGGCGCTGTGGCTCGGCGTCACGCGCCTGATGATGGAGAACAAGTGGTATGACGAGACATTCGTGAAGCGGTTCACCGATTTCCCGATGCTCATCCGCACGGACAACCTCAAGCGTTTGCGCGCGGCGGAAGTTTTTCCGAACTACGCCAACACGCTATCGCCCGACGGTCCGAGCAAGAGGGTCCAGGGCATCACTGACGAACAGCACAGGAACCTCGGCGATTTCGTGGTGTGGGATGCCAGGACCCATTCGCCGAAGGCGGTTCATCGCGACCTGGTCGGCGAAGCGTTCGCAAAGACGGGCATTGATCCGCAGCTCGAGTTCAAAGGCCGCGTGAAACTCGCTGACGGCAGCGAGGTCGAGGTCGCGACTTCATGGAATCTTTATCAAATCCACCTCAAGGACTACGACCTCGACACGGTCAGCGAAATCACGAGCGCGCCGAAGGAGTTGATCGAGCAACTCGCGAAGGACATCGCGACCATCAAGCCGTGCTCGATTCATCAGGGCGAAGGCATCAACCACTGGTTCCATGCGACCGAGGCAAACCGCGCGGCGTATCTGCCGATCATGCTCACGGGCAACCTCGGCAAGCCTGGCGCGGGCTGCCATGGCTGGGCGGGCAACTACAAGGCCGCGCTGTTCCAAGGCTCGAAGCTCACCGGGCCGGGTTTCAAGGGCTGGATTGGCGAGGACCCATTCAAGCAGAACCTCGACCCGAAGGCACACGGCCGCGACGTTCACGCGCACGCTTACACGAAGGATGAAGAGCCGGCTTATTGGAGCCACGGCGACCGCCCGCTCATCGTCCACACGCCGAAGGAAGGCCGCAAAGTGTTCACCGGCAAGACGCACATGCCGTCGCCGACGAAGGCGATCTTCACGACGAACGTCAACCTCATCAACAACGCCAAGTGGGCTTACGGCGTCATCAAGAACGTCAACCCGAACGTCGAGCTCATCGTCACACTCGAGACTCAGATGACGGCGAGCGTGGAGTATTCCGACTTCGGCCTGCCCGCGAACACGTGGGTCGAGTTCCAGGATTTGGAGATGACGGCGAGCTGCTCGAATCCCTTCCTGCAAATCTGGAAAGGCGGCATCAAGCCGCTTTACGACTCGAAGGATGACCTTGCGATTCTCGCGGGCATCGCCGCCGCGCTCGGGAAAGTCACGGGCGACAAACGCTTTTTCGATCACTTCAAGTTTGAGCACACAGGCCGGCGCCGCGTTTACATCCAGCGCCTGCTCGACACGTGCACGACGACCGCCGGCTACCACCTCGACGACATCATGGCCGGCAAGTTCGGCCCGCCGGGCGGCGCGCTGATGCTCTTCCGCAGCTACCCGCGGGTGCCGTTTTACGAGCAGGTGCACGACAGCTACCCGTTCTACACGGAGACGGGCCGTCTCAACTCCTACACCGACGACCCGACCGCGCTCGCATGTGGCGAGAACTTCATCGTGCACCGCGAAGGGCCGGAGGCAACGCCGTATCTGCCGAATGTCATCATCAGCTCAAATCCCTTCGTGCGCCCGAATGACTTTGGCATCCCGCTCGATGCGGAACATTGGGACGAACGCACCGTGCGCAACGTGAAGCTGCCGTGGGCGCAGGCGCAGCAATCGAAAAATTTCCTGTGGGAAAAGGGATTTCAGTTTTACTGCCTCACGCCGAAGTCTCGGCACTCGGTGCATTCGTCGTGGGCTAACGTGGACTGGCACCTCATCTGGAACTCAAACTTCGGCGACCCTTACCGTCTCGACAAGCGCCTGCCCAACGTCGGCGAGCACCAGCTTCACATGAACCCGCAGGCGGCGCGCGACCTCGGCCTCAAGGACGGCGACTACGTGTATGTGGACGCCAATCCCGCCGACCGCCCGTATCTCGGCGCGACGCCGAGCGACCCGTTCTACAAGGTGAGCCGCTGCATGTTGCGCCTCACCTTCAACGCGGCCTACCCGTATCATGTGGTGATGATGAAGCATGGCAGCTTCATCGCGACCGAGAAGACCGTGAAGGCGCAGCAGACGAGGCCCGACGGGCTTTCGCTCACCGACGAGGGCTACATCTCGAACTTCCGCTTCGGCTCGCAGCAAAGCATCACCCGCAACTGGCACATGCCGATGCACCAGACCGACACGCTTTTCCACAAGGCGAAGGTGAACATGAGCTTCATTTTCGGCGGCGAAGCGGACAACCACGCGGTGAACACGGTGCCGAAGGAATGTCTGGTTCGCGTGACGAAAGCCGAGGACGGCGGCCTCAACGCGCGCGGCCCGTGGAAACCGGGAACCGAAGGAACTTCGCCAGGTGGCGAGAACGACAAGATGAACAAGTATCTCGCCGGAGGCTTCGCGACGGGCGGCGGCGGGGCGAGTTTTGAGTGAACCACGGATGGCGCGTTTCACCCGCGTCCAAACAACCAAATCCAGAGATGCCCAAAGACGAATTCGATTTTGACGACCCGCTGGAATTGAACGGCGTGGCGCTGCTCACCGACGAGGACACCTCGGGCGCGATATGCGAGTGCTTCATCGAGGAGTTCCTGCGCATGGGCTGGAACCACAAGCAAATCCTCGCGCTGTTCCAGAACCCGGCCTACCTCGGCATGAACATGGTGCTTCAGAACAAGGGCGAGCAGTTCGTGCGCGATCAGATCAGCGACGCCTTCGCGCGGTGGGGAAAGTGGGTGGAGTGGAAGACGCCGATTGCGCTGCCGGGGAGCGCACGCGTCTCGCGTGCCGTTGTCGGCGTCGCGCCGACAACCTCGGCGAACTCGCAGGAACCGGACGAATCGCCGACAACGCGGCGGGACGCCGCGTCGAGCACGCCAGAGGCGTGCGCTCCCCAAGCACGTTGGGAGCCGATTCACTTCCGACAGTCCATCGCGAGTGCCTGCGCATGCGGCAGCGACGGGCCGTGTGATTCACGGTCTGTTCCTGCCGCTCCCCTCGACCCACTCGGCAATCCCGCACCCGATCTCACGCTGTAACGATTCAACGCTGTAACGAACATGAGCAACGTCTTCAACTGGCAGCTCGGCCGCGAGATGGAATTCCCCTACGACGCCGCGTTTCCCGACCAGCAGTTCGCGTTCGTCTTCAACCTCAACCGCTGCATCGGCTGCCAGACCTGCACGATGGCGTGCAAGTCCACATGGACCTTTTCGAAAGGCCAGGAAGCGATGTGGTGGAACAATGTCGAGACGAAACCCTACGGCGGTTATCCGCACGGCTGGGATGTCAAGACACTCGACCTTCTCGAGCAATCCAATCCCGGCGGCCAGACTTGGGCCGGTGAGGCGACGGACGTGCGCGCACCTTACGGACAGTTCAAGGGCAAGACCGTCTTCGAGGCGGGTATGACGCATATCGGCGCCGAGGGCGCGAACCGTGTGCTTGGCTACCTGCCCACCGACGAGGAGTGGACCGCGCCGAACCGCTTCGAAGACAACCCCACCGGTTCGCAGAAGGGCTCGAAAGGCCGATACTTCTCCGGCGGCGAGGCGCTGCCGCAGCACAAGACGTGGTTCTTCTACCTCGCGCGCATTTGCAATCACTGCAGCTACCCGGCGTGCCTCGCCGCGTGCCCGCGCAACGCCATCTACAAACGGCCCGAGGACGGCATCGTGCTCGTGGACCAGGAGCGCTGCCGCGGCTACCGCAAGTGCATGGAAGCGTGCCCTTACAAGAAGACCTATTACCGGCCGACCACGCGCACGAGCGAGAAGTGCATCGGGTGCTTCCCGCGCGTCGAAGGCCGCGACCAGGCCGGCGGCGGCCTGCCGATGCAGACGCGCTGCATGTCCGCGTGCATCGGGCAGATTCGGATGCAAGGCCTCGTGCAGATCAACAAGGACGGCACATGGAAGGAGGATCGTTACAATCCGCTCTACTATCTCATTCACGTCGCAAAGGTCGCGCTGCCGCTCTATCCGCAATTCGGCACCGAGCCCAACGGCTACTACATCCCACCGCGCTGGGTGCCGCGCCCGTATCTCAAGCAGATGTTCGGCCCCGGCGTGGACGCTGCGATCGAGCGCTACGCGAATCCCGACCGCGAATTGCTCGCCGTGCTCCAGCTCTTCGGCAAGGACCAGCGCATCTGCTTCCGCTACGAGATCAAGGAAGGCACGAAGGTTTTCGAGAACGAAATCCGCGGCAAGAAGTTCGCGCTCTACAACGACACCATCATCGGCTACGCGAAGGACGGGACGAAGATCATCGAGACGACCGTGGAAGAGCCCTTCCACGTCCGCAACGCAAAACATGCGAACTCGATCTAATGTCCGAAGCCGCCCCGTCCTCCGTGGCCCTGCGGAGGGCGGACGTGGGGAGGCTCTCGCTGAATCTCGAATGACGAAATCCGAATGACGAAAGAAACACCAAACCCGAAGTTTGACGAACCAGTGCCGACCACGGCGCGGCGCTCGGTCTTCGAAAACTTCGCGGCACGGCGGATCGAGCACGCATTCGCGTCCGAACCAGCCGAGCCGCTGCCGACGATTCTCCCTCTCCCAGCGGGAGAGGGCAGGGGTGAGGGAGAGCGCTTGCTTCAATCCCAAGCGTCCACATCGCTCCTGCAGGACTCGATTGACCTCGCGCTCGCTCGCTCCTTCCTCCACCGCCTTCTCGCCTGCGCGTTCGCTGATCCCACTGAGGATGGTTGGCGTTGGCTCGGAGCGACAGAGACTCGCGCAGCCTTTGGGTCGGCGATCCGGGCTTTTAAGTCACCTTCCCTCGAAGCCACCGCCCTCGGCTTTTTCCGCCAGCTCACGCCCGGTTCACTTGGAGCATTCACCGACGACTACCTTGCCGCCTTTGGTCACGCGGCGCGCGGCGGCTGCCCGTTGAACGAAATCGAATACGGCGAGCTTCGCGCCGACCCGCTCATCCAGCCGCATCGGCTGGCCGATCTCGCGGCGTTCTATCGCGCCTTCGGACTCGAAGTCGGCGACGACGCCAGCGAACGGCAAGATCACGTGTCCATCGAACTGGAGTTCATGTCCGTGCTGGCGGTGAAGGAAGCCCTGGCGCTCGAGCACCAACTCGACGAAGAACGCAGCGTCTGCCGCGAGGCGCAGCGTGATTTCCTGCGCGAACATCTCGGCCGCTGGGCGCCGGCGTTCGGCCGCCGGCTGCAAGGCGCGGTCGGGGATGGCGCGCTTGGTTCGCTCGGAACGTTCCTCGTCATGTTCATCGAGCTCGAGTGTGTGAACTTCGGTGTTCCCGCGGGCGGCGAAGATGTGCGGTTGCGCCCCGTGGACGACGAGGCCGAGCGGCTCTGCGCGAACTGCGGCCTTCAGTCGCTGCCGCCCGGCGCGCTGGCGGCCACTTGAATCCAATGCGCCTCCGATACGATGCCGATCTGCTCGAAGCCGTCGTGTTCCTCCACGCGGGCGGCCCGCGCTGCGCAGTGCCCGCGCCGGGCGCGCGGCGGTTCCACCGCGAACGCGAGGCTCTCTACGGAATCGCGAATCCCGACGAGCGCGAAGACGCGTTCTTCCGGCTGAACGCAGGCTGGTTTCGGCAATGGGGGTTCGAGCGGCGGTTGCTCGACCTCGTCGCGGAGTTTCCGTTGATCTCACAGTCGCTCGGGCTGCTGGCGTTCCGCAAGGCCGCAGGCCGCCACGACGAAGGCGCTGAACTGTTTGTCAAACCCGCGAGCCGTAATGCCGTCGTTGCGCTGCAGCCGGCGCGTCTCGCAGCCGCCGCCACGCTTTCGGTATTCCTACGACATGAGTTCACGCATCTGCATGACATGCTCGACCCGGCGTTTGGTTACTTGCCGGACTTGCGCGTGCCGAATCCCAATCAACTCCGTCTCGCTCGCGACCGCTACCGGCTGCTGTGGGACGTCACGATAGACGGCCGGCTCGCGAACGCGGGTCACACAACGCCCACTTCCCGCGCACAGCACGAGGCGGCGTTCGACCACGCGTTCGGTTTTTGGGACGAGCCGGCACGTCGCGCGGCGTTCGAGACGCTGTGGTCTTCGCCCCGGCCGAGCCACGCAGACCTCGCCCGCACGGCGACCGATCCGCGTTGCCTCGCCCAATCGCGCCAGCCGTTGCCCGGTGCGTTGTGTCCGCTGTGCGGGTTCCCGACGTTTGCTTGGTCGGATGGCGACACGTTGTCCGCCGCAACCCGCGCGCGCATCACGACAGAGTTTCCGGATTGGTGCGCAGCCGAGGGTCTGTGCAACCGCTGCGCGGAAGTCCTCGAAGCGGGCGCCGCCTGCTGCGCGGCGTGAGTTCGCCACACGAATCCTTGCGCGGGCATGGAACACCGCTAAAGTCCGCCGCGTTGAACGACGCGACGCACACACGGACCGGCGACTTCCATGAGCACCACGGTTGAACCGGCTCCTTCAAGGGCCTACTCCGTCCTCCCCAAGACCGCGCCCGACGGCTCGGCGCTCGAAGGCGATTTGCTCGAGGTCTCGATGGGCCCGCAGCATCCGTCCACGCACGGCGTGTTCCGCATGGACGTGGTGCTCGACGGCGAGCGCGTGGTGAAGCTCAAGCCTGTCTTCGGCTACCTCCACCGCAACCACGAGAAGATAGCCGAGAACACGAGCTACCTCGGCTCGATGCCCTACACGGACCGGCTCGATTACTTCTGCTCGCTCACGAACAACTGGGCCTACGCGCTCGCGGTCGAAAAGCTCGCCGGCCTCGCCGTGCCCGAGCGCGCGGAATACATCCGGGTCATCACCGCCGAACTCACGCGCCTCGTCAATCACACCTGCCTCATCGGCTTTCTCCTGCAGGACATGGGCGCGCTCGGCACGCCGCTGATGTATGCATTCCGCGAGCGCGAAAAGGCGCTCGACCTTATCGAGTCGCTCACCGGCGCGCGGATGATGTGCAACTACATGCGCTTCGGCGGCTGCCGGTGCGACCTGCCCGCGGGCTGGATCGAGCAGGCGAAGGCCGTCGTCGAGGGGCATCCGGGATTCCTCGACGAGTTCGAGGCGCTGCTGTCGGAGAATGAAATCCTCATCGCGCGCACGCAGGGCGTGGGCGTGCTGCCGAAGGAACTCGCCGTGAGCGCCGGCATCACGGGCCCGATGCTGCGCGCGAGCGGCGTGAACTACGATATTCGCAAGGTGGACCGTTACGGCATTTACGACCGCTTCGAGTTCAAAGTGCCGCTCGGCGCGCACGGCGACGTGTTTGACCGCTACATGATCCGGCTGCTTGAAATGCGCGAGTCACTGAAGATTCTCCGCAGGGCGCTCGCGGACATTCCCGCCGGCCCCATCGTGGACCCGAAGGCGAAGCTGCGCGGCTTCCGCCCGAAGGCGGGCGAGGCTTACGGCCGCATCGAGGGGCCGAAGGGCGAGCTGGGCTTCTATCTCATCAGCGACGGCTCGCCGAATCCGTATCGCTACCGCGTGCGGCCGCCGAGCTTCGTGAATCTCACCGTGCTCGAGGACATGTGCCTCGGCCAGACCGTCGCCGACGTGGTGATCATTCTCGGCAGCGTGGATATTGTCCTCGGGGAAGTGGACCGCTAGCATCACGCGCGCGAATGAACTTCACCCGCACCAACGTCGCACGAAAGCTCGCCCGCGCCGGCGCAAGCGCCCTGTTGGTCGCATGCGCCCTCTGGGCTGTCACTGCCGCCTTGCGCTCCTCGGCGCGCTCCGAAACGCTCCGCCTGCTCGCGAAGGAGTGTCATCCCGTGTGGCGCGAGTTCGAATCCGGCGCGTTCCGGCAGGGCGACCCGCTCGACAAGCTTCTCGCCGCGCACAAGCCCGCGTGGCAGCGCACGCTCGGCGACGTGACCGTGTGCGAATTCCATCCGGCGCCCGACCCCGCGGTGCATCTCTCGCCCGTGCGTGTGACCGCCGTGCGCGGCCGTCTCGTGAGCGCGCTCGCCGGCAGTTGCAACTGGTGGCACACGTTCTTCGACGAGACCCAGAGTTCCCCGAACCTTTGCGCCCTTGCGCCGCCGCGTCAAAACTGACCACACCCATGCTCGGCACCGGACTCATCAAAGGCATGGTCGAAACGGCGAGGAACTTCGCCGGCAGCTACGTGTCCGACGAGCGGCTTACCACGTTGCAATATCCCGAGGAGCGCGACACGCCGAAGGAAAACACGCGGCAGTTTCCGTTCCTCGTCTATGACGGCGACGACTGGCAGAAGGGTTTGCGCTGCGTCGCGTGCCAGATTTGTGAGAAGGAATGCCCGCCGCAGTGCATCTACATCGAGAAGTCGAAGGACAAGAAACCCGACCATGTCGGCAAGCCGCAGCTTTACCCGGCAGTCTTCGACATCGACATCTCCGTGTGCATGAGCTGCCAGATTTGCGTCGAAGTCTGCCCGTTCGAGGCGATCAAGATGGACCAGGAATTTGAGCTCTCGACCACCGACCGCTTCGGCGGCCTGCTGCTGGACAAGGAGAAGCTCGCCAAGCCCAACTCGCACTTCCAGCATCTGCATCCGACGGACGCCTCGGAGATCGACGCCAAGCGCGTCGCCGAAGTCGCAAAGGCAAAGGCCGACGCTGAGGCGAAGGCGAAAGCCGCCGCCGCTGCAGCCGCGGCGAAAGCCGCAGCGCCCGCATCGGCAACAGCTCCCGTTGGTTCCACCGTGGCGCAGCCTGCTGCCCCCGCAACGCCCGCCGCGGCTCCAACAAAGGAGGCCGCCAAGCCATGAGCAGTCCGGTCGAAACGCATCCCCGAAGCACGCGGGTTGCCCTGCGTGCGTTGCCCCCACGCAATCCGAGTCTCCCCCTCCGCCGCCGAAGGATTACGATGGGGAACTTCCGTTGTCGCCGCGCGCTTCCGTTGGCGATGCGGCTTTCCGCACTCTGCACCCCGCATTCCGCCTGATGGACTCCCTCGAATCCCTCCCCATCGCGATCAAGCAACTGATTGTCGCGCTGTTCCCGGCGGAACAGCAGGCGCTCGTCTCCATCCTCGTCTCCATCACGGCCATTCTCGCGGTGTTCCCGCTGCTGTTCGGCCTCACGACGGTCATCGAGCGCAAGGGACTCGGCCGCATCCAGAACCGCTACGGGCCGAACCGCGTGGGCATCCCGTTCACCGACATCCGGCTGTTCGGCTTCGGCCAGTTCATCGCCGACGGGATGAAGATGATCGCCAAGGAGGACATCGTCCCGCGCGCCGCCGACCGCGTCGTTCACTTCCTCGCGCCCGTGGTCATCATGATCCCCGCGCTGCTCGCCTTCGCCGTGATTCCCTACGGCCGCAACATGGCGCCGCTGGACCTCGAGTGCGGGCTGCTGTTCTTCTTCGCGGTCGGCGCGAGCACGGAGCTGTGCGTGTTCATGGCGGGCTGGTCGAGCCGCAACAAATACTCGCTGCTCGGAGCGATCCGGGCGATCGCGCAAATGGTCAGCTATGAAGTGCCGCTGCTGCTCTCGACCCTCACCGCCGTGATGATCGCCGGTTCGCTCACGCCCACGCGCATAGTCGAGGCGCAGGCGGGCTTCACGTCGTGGGGACTGGCGAACTGGTTTCTCTTCACACCCTGGGGCTTCGCGGGCTTCCTGCTTTTCCTCACGGCGGCGACCGCGGAGGCGAACCGCTCGCCGTTCGACATGCCCGAGGCGGAGTCCGAGCTCATCGCGGGCTATTTCACCGAATACAGCGGGTTCAAGTTCGCGCTCTTCTTCCTCGGCGAATACCTCGGCCTGTTCGCGATGAGCGGGCTGGGCATCACGCTGTTTCTCGGCGGCTGGCACGCGCCCTGTGCGGGGCTGGAATTCGTGCCGTCGTGGGCGTGGTTCTTCGCGAAGCTCGGCGCGCTCATCGTGTTGTTCATCTGGATTCGCGGCACCGTGCCGAGGCTGCGGGCTGACCAGCTCATGGGGCTGGCGTGGAAGTTCATGCTGCCGCTTGCGCTGCTGAACATCCTTGTCGCGGGCGCGTGGCGCTTCATGACGCCCGGCCCCGCCCGCTGGCTGCTCTGCGCCGCGATGCTCGCCATCCCCTACGTGATGCTCGGCCGCGCGCTGACAGAATCCGGCCACCTGATCAGGCGCAAATACACCTTCGCGGAATGATCAACACTCCGACCATCGGCCATCAGCCATCGGCCACCGGCCATTCCCCGTGACCCCCGCCTTCCTCATCCTCGCGCTCGTCACGCTCGTCTCGGCCGTCGCCGCGATGAGCCTGCGCAACCTCGTGCACTGCGCGCTTTGCCTCGCCGTCACGCTCGCGGGCCTCGCCGGGCTGTTCCTCACGCTCGACGCCGAGTTCGTCGGCTTCACGCAGGTCCTCGTTTACATCGGCGCGGTGGCCATCCTCATTGTGTTCGCCATCCTGCTCACGCGCGGCGACGACCCGGCGGCACAAGGCGCGCCCTCGCGCGCGTGGCTGTTCGGGCCGCTGGTCGCCGTGGTCGTGTTCGTGACGCTCTCGACGGCCCTCCTGTCGTGGACCTCGGAACGATCGTGGGCGCCCAAGTCCGACGCCGTTGCGAGACAAGCTGTGGCCGTGAAGCACATCGGCGCGAAGCTCATGAACGACTACGTGCTGCCGCTCGAAGTCATCGCCCTGCTGCTCACCGCCGCCTTGATCGGCGCGGTGATCATCGCGATGCACGAGAAGGCCAGTGGCGCGGCAACGAAGTAATCCGATGATGGGCGCACAAGACTCAACGCAGCGGAGAGCGGGCGAAAGGGAGCATGCGAGAAATCTCCCCCGACCCTTTTCACCCCCGCCCCCCTGCTCAACGCCATGACTCCTCTTCCCGCCTACCTCATCGTCTCCGCCCTGCTCTTCAGCATCGGGCTTGCGGGCGCGCTCACACGGCGCAACGCCATCCTCGTGCTCATCGGCATTGAGCTGATGCTCAACGCGGCGAACCTGAACTTCATCGCCTTCTGGCGCTTCAGCCCGAACCCCGAGGCAGCCACCGGCGTGATGTTCGCCATCTTCAGCATCGCCATCGCCGCCGCCGAAGCCGCCGTCGGCCTCGCGCTCATCCTCGCGATTTACCGGCACTTCAAGACGACCGACCTCGGGAAGATTGACTCGATGAAGGGATGAACACCGACTTGAACCACGAAGCCGCGAAGGTCACGAACGCGGAAGCGCCGCTTTGTGTCCTTCGTGCCTTCGTGGTTTCGAAACCAAGATGACCTGGATCCCCAACTACGTCTGGCTTATCCCGCTGCTGCCGCTCGTGGCGGCGGGATTGAGCGCGCTATGCAAGCGTCCGCAACGGACGCTCTCGGCCGCGCTCGCCATCGGCTCGATGGCCGGCTCGCTCGCGCTCTCGCTCATTGCGTTCGCGGCCACGCTCCAGCACACGGGCGAGGGCGTGTTCCGCGAAGAAAGCAACTTTGCGTGGTTTCAATTCGGCGACTCCCCGGGCGACCTCGTGCGGCTCGGCTTCGTTCTCGACCCGCTCGCGGCGGTGATGCTCGTGATGGTGAGCTTCGTCGGCCTGCTCATCTTCATCTACAGCGTCGGCTACATGGCGCGCGACGAGAACTTCACGCGCTTCTTCACGTTCCTTTCGCTGTTCGCCGCGGCGATGCTCGGCGTGGTCATCGCGAACAGCCTGCTGCTGCTGTTCATCTGCTGGGAGCTGGTGGGCCTCGCGTCGTATCTGCTCATCGGCTTCTGGTTCCACAAGCCCAGCGCGGCGGCGGCGGCGAAGAAGGCCTTCATCACCACGCGCATCGGCGACATCGGCTTCTTCCTCGGCCTCGTGTGGCTCTACAAGGAAACCGGCACGCTGCTCTTCTACGACAACGGCCTCGGGTGCATGGAACAGTCCGCGCTGGCGAAACTCGTCGGCGCAAGCCTCGCGGGTGGCATGGCCGTGAGCACCGTCATCGCGCTGCTTATCTTCTGCGGCGCCGCCGGCAAGTCCGGCCAGCTTCCGTTGCACGTCTGGCTGCCGGACGCGATGGAAGGCCCCACGCCCGTGAGCGCGCTCATCCACGCGGCGACGATGGTGGCGGCGGGCGTGTTCCTCGTGGCGCGCGTCTTTCCACTCATGAGCACCGGGCTTGCGCCAGTCGGCGGGACGACGGCGCTTCAAGTCGTCACCTGGGTCGGCGCGCTTACGGCCGTCTTCGCGTCGCTCATCGCGGTCGCGCAGACGGACATCAAGCGCATCCTCGCCTACTCCACCGTTTCCCAACTCGGCTTCATGATGATGGGCCTCGGTGTCGGCGGCGTGGCGGCCGGGATGTTCCATCTCATCACGCACGCGTTCTTCAAGGCGCTGCTCTTCCTCGGCGCCGGCTCGGTGATCCACGGCTGCCACGAGGAGCAGGACATCCGTCGCATGGGCGGCGTGAAGAAATACATGCCGGTGACGTTCGCGACCTACGCCGTCGGCATGATGGCGCTGGCGGGCG
This sequence comes from Verrucomicrobiota bacterium, assembly GCA_016871675.1. Taxonomy (NCBI): domain Bacteria; kingdom Pseudomonadati; phylum Verrucomicrobiota; species Verrucomicrobiota bacterium. Next base: position 124,383 of record VHCN01000001.1, on the reverse strand, counting down.
TGTTCCCGCTCGCGGGATTCTGGAGCAAGGACGAGATCCTCCACTCGGCTCACGGTTGGGTTTCGTCCGGCCCCTTCTATCTCGGCCTGTTCGGCGCGCTGCTCACGGCGTTCTACATGACGCGGCAGGTCACTTACGTGTTCTTCGGCAAGCACCACGCGCACCCGCACGGCGAACCGCACGAGTCACCCACCGTGATGACCGTGCCGCTCGTGATTCTCGCCGTGTTTGCGGCGTTGCTCGGCTTCGTCGGCACGCCGTGGTGGCCGGCCTTCCAGCAATACCTCGGCGCGGGGCACGACGGCTCACCGGCCTCTGGCGCGGTGCCGCTGATGGTCGTCTCAACCCTTGTCGCGCTCGCTGGAATCACCGCAGGCTGGATGATCTACGGCCGCAAGCCCGCCGCGTCCGCGGATGACCCCGACCCGCTCGAAACGAAGCAGCCCGCCCTGTTCGCGCTGCTTCGCGACAAGTTCCGCGTGGATGAACTTTACGAGGCCACGGTCATCCGCTGGAACGCGCTCGCGTCGGCGGCGAGTGATGTGTTCGACCGCTTCGTGTGGGGCGGCGTGGTGATGTTTGTTTCGCTGCTCACGCTTGGCGTGTCGTGGATCGGGCGGTTCTTCGACGAATACGTGATCAACTTCGGCTTCGACGAAGGCTGCCGCGGCGTGCGCGCCGGCTCGGATGCCGCGTCGCGCACGCAGGACGGCAAGGTGCAGAACTACCTTCGCGTGCTCGGACTCGCGCTCGCCGCACTCGTGCTGCTCGTGACTTGGGGGTTGGGGAAATGAAGAGCCTTCCCATCCTCACCCTTCTCACGCTCCTGCCCTTGCTCGGCGGCGCGGTGCTGCTCGGGCTTGAACGCCCGCAACAGCGGCTCGCCCGCGGCCTCGCGATCACCGTCTCGCTGCTCACGCTCGCGCTCACGCTCGCGCTGTGGTTCGCCTTCGACAACGCCGCGGCGGGACTGCAGTTCATCGAGAAGCACACGTGGATTCCCACGCTCGGCATCGAATACAAGCTCGGCATGGACGGTTTGAGCCTGCTCATGGTCGCGCTCACCGCGCTCGTCACGCCGATGGCCATCCTCGCATCGCGTGGCATCCAGGAGCGCGTGCCGCTGTTCTTCGCGCTCGTGCTGCTCCTTGAGGCGGGCCTGATGGGCACGTTCACGGCGATGAACTTCTTCCACTGGTTCCTGTTCTACGAACTGGCGCTGGTGCCGGCGTTTTTCCTCGTGAAGCTCTGGGGCGGACCGCAACGAGGCGCGGCGGCGACGCAGTTCTTCATCTACACGATGGTCGGCAGCGTGGCGCTGCTGCTGGCGTTCCTGGCGCTGTTCCAGGCCGCGCGCACGTTCGACTTCCTCGAACTCGCCGCGCTCGCGCGCACGGGCAAGCTCGTCCCCCTCCTCGGCGAGACGCTCGCGTGGGGCGGGCTGACCGGGCAACAGCTCGCACTGCTGCTCTTCGTCGGCGCGCTGCTCGGCTTCGCGGTGAAGGTGCCGTTGATGCCATTCCACACGTGGCTGCCTGCGGCGTATGCCGAGGCGCCGTCGAGCGTCACGATGCTGCTCACGGGCGTGATGTCGAAGATGGGCGTGTATGGCCTGCTGCGCATCCTGCTGCCGATTTTTCCCGAGCCAATGCGCTCCGTGCTGACGCCGCTGCTGTGGCTCGCCGTCGCGACCATCGTGTTCAGCGCGTTCGCGGCGTTCGCGCAGCGCGACCTCAAGCGCGTGCTTGCCTACTCGTCCATCAACCACCTCGGCTACTGCCTGCTCGGGTGCTTCGTGGTGGTGAAGTCCGGCGGCGCGGCGGTCGAACAAGCCGCGGCGCTCAGCGGCGTGCTGCTGCAAATGTTCAGCCACGGGCTTGCCGCGGCGGCGCTGTTCTGCTTCGTGGCGTTCCTCGAGGAACGCAGCGGCGGCCTGCGCGGGCTGGACGACTTCGGCGGGTTGCGCCAGGTGGTGCCGGTCTTTTGCGGGCTGATGGGCATCTCGCTCTTCGCGTCGCTCGGATTGCCGGGCTTGAGCGGATTTGTCGGCGAGTTCCTCATTTTCAAAGGTGCGTTTGCGCTGTCGGGCTGGTCGGCCGCGGTCTCGATGGTCGGGCTGCTCGTCACCGCCATCTTCTTGCTGACGGTGTTGCAGCGCGTCTTCAATGGCCCGCTCAATGAGCGCTGGAAATCGCTTCCCGACCTCACGGCCGCGGAACGCCTGGTGGTCGTGCCCGCCGTGCTGCTGATGTTCGCGCTCGGTGTTTACCCGCAATTCATCACCGCGCTGACGAGCGCGACCGTGACGCGACTGGTGGAGCACTTGAAGTTCTAGCGCCGATGATTCTCGCCTGGACCATCTACCTCTCCTTCCTCGGCGTGCTGGTGCTGATGCTCCTGCCGGCGGGTGACGCGCGCGCGGCGCGGGCGGTCGCGCTCATGTCGGCGATTGGCGGGCTCTTGTGCGCGCTCGCGGGAGTGGTCGGCGCGCCGGAGGGCATCGTCACCATCACGAAGGTCCCGTGGGTGAGGTCGCTCGGCATCGGGTATCACCTCGCCGCCGATGGCATCAGCCTCGTGCTCGTGCTGCTCACGGGCCTCGCGGCGGTGTCGGGCATCCTCTTCTCATGGAACGTTGAGCATCGCGCGAAGGAGTTCTTCGCGTTCTTCCTCGCGCTGATTGGCGGCGTGTATGGCGTGTTCCTGAGCTTCGACCTGTTCACGCTGTTTGTGTTCTACGAGCTGGCGATCATCCCGAAATACTTCCTCATCGCCGTGTGGGGCTCGACGCGCAAGGAATACGGCGCGATGAAGCTCGCGCTCTACTCGTTCGTGGGCAGCGCGATGGTGCTCGTCGGGCTCGTCGCGGCGTTCATCGTGTCCGGCGCGAAGACGTTTGACCTGGTCGAGATGGCGAAGTTTCCGTTCCCCGAGTCATTCCAAGTGTGGGCGTTCCCGCTTGTGTTCGTGGGGTTCGCCATTCTCGCGGGCCTGTGGCCATTTCACACGTGGGCGCCCACGGGCCACGTGGCCGCGCCGACCGCCGCCTCGATGCTGCTGGCGGGCGTGGTGATGAAGCTTGGCGCCTACGGCTGCCTGCGCGTGGCGATGACGCTTTTCCCGCTCGGCCTGAAGGCGTGGCAGCACGAACTCGCGCTGCTCGCCGTCATCGGCATCGTGGGCGGGGCGATGGTCGCGCTCACACAGAAGGATTTCAAATTCGTCATCGGCTACTCGAGCGTGAGCCACATGGGCTTCGTGCTGCTCGGGTTGGTGACGCTCAACACCATCGGCCTGTCGGGCGCGGTGCTGCAGATGTTCTCGCACGGCATCATCGCGGGGCTGCTGTTCGGCGTCGTGGGCCGGATGGTCTATGACCGCACGCACACGCGCGAACTGACCGTGCTCGAAGGCATGGGCCTGCTCAAGGCGCTGCCATTTGCCGCGGTCACGTTCGCCGTCGCCGCGGTGGCGAGCATGGGCCTGCCGGGATTCAGCGGATTCATCGCCGAACTGCAAGTGCTCATCGGCGCGTGGCAGTCGCTGCCGGGCTTCGCGGTTGCATCGGGCGTGGGCATCGTGATCGGTGTCGCCTACACGCTGCGCGCCTTGCAAAGGGCGTTCTTTTCGGATGAAGCGGGCACCACGCCCAACCAAGAGGACGGCCACAGCCACCCGTTCGAACCCATCACCATCCCCGAGCGGCTTGGAGCCGCGCTGCTGCTGGGCACGACCGTGCTCATCGGCCTGCACCCCCGGCTGCTGCTCGACTTGATCGTGCCGAGCTTCGCCTCGCCGCTCTTCGACGCGTTGCGGAAGGGAGGCCTGCAATGAGTGCGGACTACCTCGCCCTGCTCAAGCTCGCCGCGCCCGAGACGCTCGTGGTGCTCGCCGCGCTGGCCGTGCTGGCGATCGACCTCACCGTCATGCGCGGAGAACCGGTCCGCAACCGAATGCTCGTCGCCGGCCTCTTCGCGTTCCTCGGCTTCTTCGCGGCGGGGTTCTTCATGGCCGAGTCGGGCGCGCACGGGCGCGTTGCGGAAGGCATGCTTGTGGTCGAGCCGCTCGGGCGCGTGACCAAGTTCGTGCTGCTCGCGCTCGCGGCGTTCACCCTGCTGCTGGCGGTGGACGCGGACTTCACGGATCACGCGGGCGAGTTCGTCGCGCTCGTGCTGCTCGCGACCGTGGGGATGATGTTCATGGTGAGCACGGAGAACCTGCTGATGATCTTCGTGTCGCTCGAACTCGCGAGCCTGTCGCTCTACACGCTCGCCGCCTTCAACAAACGCAACCCCCGCTCAGCCGAGGCCGCCCTCAAGTATTTCCTCTTCGGCGGCATGGCTGCGGCCTTCATGCTCTTCGGCCTCAGCCTCCTCTACGGGCTCACGGGTTCGATCGACCTCGTGCAAATCGCGCGGGCGATGCACGCGCGCGCGTTCGACCCGATGCTCGCCGTCGCGCTCGTGCTCACTCTCATGGGCTTCGGGTTCAAGATCGCCGCGGTGCCGTTCCACCTGTGGGCGCCGGACGCGTATCAAGGCGCGCCCACGCCCGCCGCCGCGCTCATCGCGGGCGGGTCGAAGGTCGCGAGCTTTCTGCTCCTGGCGAAGGTCCTGACGGCCGGCTTCGCGGGCGCGGAAGGCAGCGGCGCATGGCGCAACGCGGCCGCGGGCTGGACGCCATTGCTCTGCACCGTGGCGCTGCTCTCGATGATCCTTGGCAACCTCGCCGCCATCGCGCAGACGAGCGTCAAGCGCCTGCTCGCGTGGTCCGCCGTCGCGCACGCGGGCTACGCGCTGCTGGGCATCCTCGGCGACGGCGACCGCGGCGTCTCCGCGCTGCTCTACTACGTGGCGACCTACGGATTGACGGTGGTCGGCGCGCTCGGCGTGGTGGGCGTGATGGAGCGCGGCGGCGACGCCACCCTCGCGGACTTCGCCGGTCTGCGCCGCCGCTCGCCGATGCTCGCGGTGTGCATGATGATCTTCCTGCTTTCACTCGCGGGCATCCCGCCGCTCGCGGGGTTCTTCGGCAAGTTTTACGTGTTCGTCGCCGCGGCGGGCGCGGCGAAAAACCTCGGCTTGCTCTGGCTCGTCATCGCCGCCATCGCGATGAGCGCGGTGTCGCTCTATTACTACCTGCTCGTGCTCAAGCAGGCGTTCGTCGAGGAAGCCCCGGAAGACGCGCCGCCGATCGCCGTCCCGCCCGCCTCAACGATCGCATTGGGCCTGATCGCAGCCGGCGTGGTGCTGCTCGGCTGCGCGCCGGACCTGCTGCTCGATCCGATCGCCGCTGCGCTCGCCGGCGCCACACATCATTGATTGAAAGGCGGATTGCGCGGCCGGTTGGGCGCGCGGTGCGTGCTCGCCGCTGATCCAGACCCCGCTCTTCACACAGCGGGCAGCGCGGGCGGGACGCGAGGTGGCCCCTCGGGCGGGACCGGTTTCAGCGGATTGGACGGAGCGCCCGGTGCAGGCTTCGCGCTGAAACAGCGCACGATGAAACACATCAGCGCGAGGAATCCCTCAATTCCCGCAATCCAAAGGAAACCCGTGAAAATCTCCCACTGCGTGAAGCCGCGCGTCCATTTCACCAACTCGCCCGTGAGCATCGGCATCAGCGCATTCACCAAGTCGGGCACGGTGAAGGTGTCGCCCTTGACGTGGCGGTCGAGGATTCCGCGCGCACCAGCAAGGAGCTCTTGGCGAATCTTTTCGATCTGCGGGCGATACGTCTCGATGTAAGGCCGCCACTTTTCGGCCTCGGGGAGGTTGGGCGGGACGAGTTCCAGTTTCCCGGCTTGGTCGAGCAGTTCGTGAAGTTTCTTTACCTCGACGCCCGCGGCGTTGGTCAGCCCGGCAGCGCGCAATCCCTCTTCGATGCCCGCGTGCAGCAGTCTCGGCCCGGCAGTGGTCACCGCGGACACCGCGGCACGCACGATGCCGAGCTTGAAGCCGGTCCAGCCGCCAATGACCGCGCACAGCAGCGCGCCGAGGATGGCGACGGACCAGAGCACTTTGCGCGGCTCATCGACGCGCTTGAGGCGGAACCAGCCAAGCTTGTGCCCGGCCCAGTGGCAGAGCACGGCTGCGAGCACGGCGACGACGAGCCCGCCAAGCGTCCACAACAGCGCGCCGCCCAGGAGCTGGCCGTAGTTGAGGCCGAGGTCGAATCGGGTCTCGGCGTTCATCGGGTCGTTGGGCGGATGCTATCAGGACGGCGCGGTGCGGCGCCACCGAACTTTGGTGGACTGTCGTGACAGCCGGTTGCCCGGGTGCTACTGTCCGCCGGGGCTGGTGGGTGAAGGCGCGAGCCCGGGCGCGTTAGCGGTCCTTGACGCGGCGGACACACTGGAGGCCGGACCAGACGTTTGTGATGGCACAGACTTTCACGTCCACCAGGCCGGCCATCAGCCCCGTTTCGCGGACGAGCGACTCGGTGATGTCTGTGACGACGCCGGAACTTTTCTTGGGCCATCCGATCCACAACATGCCCGCGGGCTTCAGTGGCGCCGCGAGCTTGCCGAAGGGTTCTTCGAGCGCCACCCGCGACGGCGCAAAGAACAGGACCACATCAACCGGCGCGCGTCCGTCCCTTGCCCGCACAATGTCAGCGGGAACCGGGCCGAGTCCCGCGGGCAGGTCGTCGGGGGCGTTGACAAGCCGGATTCGGAAGTCTTCCTTGAGGCCAAGTTTCTGAACCAGCGGCGTGCCGGAGTAGCCGGGCATGATCGGCGCGGGTTCAGCCGCGCTTCACCGTGGCGTTCGCGAGCACGGTGGCGGTCTGCCTGGCGCGGAAGGCTGCGTAGGCGCGCCGAAACTTTGCGCGCTTGTTGCCAAGGATCGCCGTGGCGAGCAACGCGGCATTGATCGCGCCGGCCTTGCCGATCGCAAGCGTGCCGACGGGCACGCCCCCGGGCATCTGCGCGATGGAGAGAAGCGAGTCGAGGCCTTTGAGCGCCTTGGACTCGACGGGCACGCCCAGCACGGGCAGGGACGACTTCGACGCCGTCATGCCGGGCAGATGCGCCGCGCCACCTGCGCCGGCGATAATGACTTCCAGCCCGCGCGCTGCGGCCCGGGTGGCGTAGCTGAACATCGCATCCGGCGTGCGGTGCGCGGAGACGACCCGCGCCTCGTAGGGCACACCAAACGCGTCGAGTTGAGCGGCGGCGTGCTGCATCGTGTCCCAGTCGGACTGGCTGCCCATGATGATGCCGACGAGCGGCTTTGGCTTGGTGGCCATGGGGAGGGAGTCTTGCACGAGGCCGGGAACGGGTCGAGCGAGTTCAGGCGGCCCGGCGGGCCGGATGAGACGAATGGGTGTGCGGAGCCGGAAGCCTGATCCCGGATTCACAGGGGCGCGGGGCGCAGCGCCATTTCTTCTGTGTCAATGAAGCCCTGCAGTTCGCGAAGGCGGGTCGGGTGCCGCATCTTGCGGAGTGCCTTGGCCTCGATCTGGCGGATGCGCTCGCGCGTGACTTTGAATTGCTTGCCGACCTCTTCGAGCGTGCGGCTGTAGCCATCGCCGAGGCCGAAGCGCAACTCAAGCACCTTGCGCTCGCGCTCGGTGAGCGTGCCGAGCACGTCGCCGAGTTTGTCCTTGAGCAGGCTGTAGCTGGTCATCTCAGAGGGGTTTTCAGCCGACTTGTCCTCGATAAAGTCGCCGAAGTTGGTGTCCTCGCTGTCGCCGACGGGGCTTTGCAACGAGATGGGCTGCTGCGCCATCTTGAGGACGGCGCGGACGCGATCCACGGGCATCTGCATCTCGTCGGCGATCTCCTCCGGTGTGGCCTCGCGGCCGAAGTCTTGCACGAGCTGCTTCTGCACGCGCATGAGCTTGTTGATCGTCTCGATCATGTGGACCGGGATGCGGATGGTGCGCGCCTGGTCGGCGATGGAACGCGTGATGGCCTGGCGGATCCACCACGTGGCGTAGGTGGAAAACTTGTAGCCGCGCCGATACTCAAACTTCTCGACCGCCTTCATCAGGCCCATGTTGCCCTCCTGGATGAGGTCGAGGAACGACAGGCCGCGGTTGGTGTATTTCTTGGCGATGGAGATGACCAGGCGCAGGTTGGCCTCGACCATCTCGGTCTTGGCCTGGTGGGCCTTCTTGGCGAAGTGCTGGAGTTGCTGGTATTGCTCGAGGTAGCGCTCGTAAGTCATGCGCACGAACGCCTCCAGGGCGCCGATTTTCTTGCGCTCCGAGTCGATGATGCCCTGCGTGTGCGCACTCTTCCGGTGGTGCTCCATGTCGTGGATGGTGCGCAGGCTGGCTTGGACCTTGTCGTGGATGTTGTCCGCGACGAGCGCCATCTCCTCGATGACCTTCTGCTTGTAGAAGAACTTTGGGAACGAACGCTGCAGCTTCTCGTCCGCCTTGTGCAAGGCCGTGTGGGCCTTGTCTTTCTTGGCCTTGTTCGGAGCGGCATGCCAGCCGGCGTAGAGCTCGTCGATGTGCGTGTCGGTGACACGGACTTCCTTGACGAGTTTGCGCAGCGCCTTGAGGTGGTCGTCACGTCCCTCGATTTTCTTGTCCACAATCACGCGGTCGAAGCGCTCCTTGGGCGGCTCGGAGATGAGCTTCTCGGCGAGGGCGATGTGTTCCTTGCCTGAAAAACCAAAGCCGTAGATGATGCGCTTGACCTCGTTCTCGGCGTCCTCGATGCGCTTGGAGATCTCGACCTCCTGCTCGCGCGTGAGGAGCTGCACCTGCCCCATTTGCTTGAGATACATCCGCACCGGGTCGTCGAGGATGTCGAGGCGGGTCTTGTCCTCGGGTTCCTCCTCGGGTTCGGGCTGCTTGACCCGGTCCACCTCGGCCTGATCGACAATCTCGATGTCGAGGTTGCGAAGGCGGATGAAGACTTCCTCCAGATCTTCGGGCGTGATGAGGGTGTCGGGAAGCGCGTCGTTGAGATCGTTGTAGGTGAGATATCCCTGCTCTTGTGCGAGGCGAACGAGTTCCTTGACCTTCTCCGTGAGGTCGAGGCCGGACTGCGTCTTGATGGTCTCGACGACGGCAAGCGACGCGGCGCCATTGGTGACGGCGGCACTGGCAGCGGCGCGTTTGGCCGGCCCGGCCTTTGCGCCGGGCGCTGCGGGCGCCACGGCGTGACCATTGGGCGCGGCTTGCTTGGTGCTCCGACGGGGTTCCTTTGCGGGCCTGGCGGGCTTGCGGCGGGAGGACTTCGACGTGGGCGAGCGCTTGGGCTTGGACATAGCATTCGTTCTGAAACGCCGGCTTCCCGGCAAAAAGAGCCGCGAAATATGGTGGGATCACCACGAGGAGTCAAGGCGTGATATTCCCTTCGCGGCGGCACCCGATTCAGCCCGCCCGGGGCCCGGGGCGCGGGCGCGGGCGAAGCCGGGCCGGGGCCCCACGCGGGGAACCGGATGGCTTGGAAGCTTCCGCGACCGCTATCTGGATAAACGCCGCCTGGCTGCGCCGGGCCGCTGTGCCGCGCTTCAGCGCCGGCTTCCGCCATGAGCCGTCGGGTTGCAGCAAGCGCGCCTTCACGTTGTCCGCAAGCGCGGTATCGAGCAGGACGCTCTTCACCCGCTCGCGCAGGTTGCCATCCTCGACCGGGAACATCACTTCGATGCGGCGGTTCAGGTTGCGCGGCATCCAGTCCGCGCTGGCGATGAACGCCTCGGGCTGGCAGGCGTTCTCAAACCAGAACACACGGCTGTGCTCAAGGAACCGGTCCACGATGCTGCGCACGGTGATGTTGTCACTCACGCCCTTCACGCCCGGGCGCAGGCAGCAGGTGCCGCGGACAATCAAGTCCATCTTCACGCCCGTCTGCGACGCGCGATACAACTCGCGGATGATCTCAGGATCCACGAGCGCGTTCATCTTGGCGATGATGCGGGCGGGCAGGCCCCGGGCGGCGTGCTGCGCCTCGCGCCGAATCAGCCCGGCCAACCGGTCGCGCAGGTTGAACGGCGCGACGATGAACTTGCGCATCCCCTGGAACTGGCAGACGCCCGTGAGCAGGTTGAACAGGTTGGTCGCGTCCTCGCCGAAGTCCGGCCGGCACGTCAGCAGCCCGAGATCCGTGTAGAAGCGCGCCGTCGTCGGGTTGTAATTGCCGGTGCCGAGATGGACATAGCGGCGGATGGCGTCGTCGTCACGGCGCACCACGAGCGTCATCTTCGCGTGGATCTTGCAGCCGACGAGTCCATAGACGACGTGGACGCCGGCTTCCTCAAGCCGGCAGCTCCACGCGATGTTGTTGGCCTCGTCGAAGCGCGCCTTCAACTCGACGACGGCCGTGACCTGCTTGCCGTTATGGACCGCCTCCTTGAGCGCGCCGATGATGCGTGGGTCACCGCCGGTGCGGTAAAGCGTCTGCTTGATCGCGAGCACGCGCGGATCCGCCGCGGCCTGCTCGAGGAACGTCACCACGCTGTCGAAGTTGTCGTAGGGATGATGCAGCAGCACATCGCGCTCGCGCACGGCGGCGAACATTGAGCCGGGCTCGCGCAGCGCGGGCGTGACCGGCGCAACGAACGGCGGGTCCCGCAGCTCCGGCGAGTGATCGCCCTCGCACACCGCAACGAGCCGCGTCGGATTTACCGGCCCGTCAATCACGTGCAGGTCGTCCTCGGCGAGGCGCAGGTATTCGAGCAGCTTCGCGCGAATGTCCGGCGGACAATCGAGCTCGACTTCGAGGCGGACGGCTTCGCCCTTCCGGCGGTTGTGCAGCTCGGTTTCGACGGCCTTGAGCAGGTTCGGCGAATCGCCCTCGTCAATGTAGAGCTCGCTGTTGCGCGTGACGCGGAACTGCCAGTGCCCAAGCACGCGTGTGCCGGGGAAGAGGTCGGGCAGATTGCGACCGATGATGTGGCTGAGGAAGACAAAGTTCATGCGCCCGCCCGGATGGGGGAGCTTCACCAGTCGAGGCAGCGATCGCGGCACCTGCACCACGGCGAGGCGTGTCTCGCGCCTGTCGGGCAGCTCGATCTCGACGCGAACGATCAGGTTGAGCGACTTGTTGAGGAGTTGCGGGAACGGATGCGCCGGGTCAATGCCCAGCGGCGTGAGCACGGGCCGCACCTGCGTGCGGTAATGCTCCTCGATCCACCCGAGGTCGGCCTTGCCGAGTTCCTCGAAGGTGAGGAAACGGATGCCCTTTTCCGCAAGCGCGGGGCGCAGTTCATCGCGCCAGCAGTTGAACTGGCGCGCGACCATCCGGCGCACGCGGCGGTTCACGGCACGGAACGTCTCGCTCGCGGTCAAACCGTCCACGCTGCGCCCGACGGCCTCGCTCTCGATCTGCTGCTTGAGCCCGGCGACGCGCACCTCGAAAAACTCGTCGAGGTTCGAGCTGGCGATGCAGAAGAACTTCACGCGCTCGAGCAGCGGCACCGTGTCATCGAGCGCCTCGTCGAGGACGCGCTGGTTGAATTCGAGCCAGCTCAACTCGCGGTTGAGGAAGTGCGCGGGCGGGAATTCGGCGGCGTTGTCAGCCATGGCAACACGGGAAGATACGAGCGGACCAGGGCGGTGGCCAGTGACAAACCGTTGGCAGTGGAAATCGCCGTTTCACCGCATCAACATCGCGGATAACATCCGCGCGTGCTGACGACCGAGTTGATCCCCGCGCGCGACGGGAATTCACGCCGGCTCATGGTGGTGCTGCACGGGCTCGGCGACAGCATGGAGGGCTATCGCTGGCTGCCGCACGAGCTGAACCTCCCATGGCTGAACTACCTGCTCGTGAACGCGCCGGACGACTACTTCGGCGGGTTCGCGTGGTATGAATTCCCCGGCGACGCGAGCGCGGGCATCGAGCGCAGCACGGCGATGCTGTTCGAGTTGCTCGACGCCCGGCGCGCGCGCGGTTTTCCGACGGAGCACACGATGCTCTTCGGCTTCTCGCAAGGCAGCTTGATGACGGTCGAGGTCGGGCTTCGTTATCCGCACCGCTTCGCCGGGCTCGTTGGCATCAGCGGCTACGTGCACGAACCCGCGGCGCTGCTGGCGGAAATGTCCGCGGTCGCGCGCGACCAGCGGCTGCTCATCACGCACGGGCTTTCGGACCCGCTCATCCCGTTCGCGCTCGTCCGCGAGCAGGTGAACGAGTTGAAGGCCGAGGGCTTGCACATCGAATGGCATCAGTTCCCGAAGGCGCACACGATCATGGGCGAGACGGAACTCGCGGTGATCAGGGAGTTTGTGGTGAAGCAGCTTGAGCCGGGGAAGTGAGTGCGTTCGTGGCGCGGGGTGCGTGAAGATGCCTGATCGCGACGTCGGCGCTTCACGCACCACGCCTCCCCATCCCCAAGCCGGTCAAAAGTGGGGTTTTCCCGTATTGGCGCGCGCGGGAATGTCTGTTTCAGTGCTGCCGTGAGAATGGCCCGCCGGCCGAACCTCAGCTTCCACTGGCTCTCCGTCCTGCTCGCCTGCGCGGGCGGTGTCGCGATGGGCCAGACTCCGTCGGTTTCAAGCTTCACGCCCGCGCTCGGCGCGCCCGGCACGCAGGTCGCCATCACCGGCGCCAACTTCGGCAACGCCACGCGCGTGCAGTTCGGCACCGGGCTCGCGGACTTCCTCGTTGCCAACGCGAACCAAATCGTCGCGACCGTCCCCAACGGGGCCACGCTCGGCAAAATCACCGTGATCTCAAGCTCCGGCGGATTGCCGGGCGCCGCCGACTTCCTCCCGCCGCCGGCCATCACCAACATCACGCCGTTGCGCGGCGTCGTGGGCGCGACCATCGTGATCGACGGCGCGAACTTCGTGAACGGCGCGACTGCGGTCACATTCAACGGCGTCGCGGCCACAAGCGGCGCCGTCACCGCGCCGACGCAAATCTCCGTGCAAGTTCCCGCGGGTGCGACCACCGGGCCCATCGTCATCGTCAACGCCGCCGGCAGCGCGACCCATGCGGCCCACTTCGTCGTGAGCGCCGAGCCGCTCATCACGGACATCACGCCCCTCATCGGCCCCGCGGGCACCGAGGTGCTGATGAACGGCGCGAACTTCATCGCCGGCGCCACGGCCATCCGGTTCAACGGCGTCGCATCCGGCTCCGTCACCGTCACCGCGCCGACGCAACTCCGCGCCATCGTGCCCGCGGGCGCGACCAATGGCCCCGTCAGCGTCACGACCTCAAGCGGCTCGACCACGAACGCAACCGTGTTCCTCACTGGCACACAGCCGCTCATCACCAACGTCTTCAACTCCGCGACCGGCACGCCCGTCGGCTCACCCGGCGCGACCGTGACCCTCGATGGCTTCAATTTTCTCGGCACGACCTCCGTGAGATTCAACGGCGTCGCCGCGAGCGCGATCACTTCCGTCACCGCGAATCGCGTCCAAGCCGTCGTGCCTGCGACGGCCACGACAGGCCCCATCACCGTCACCACCGCGGGCGGCACGGGTGCTACCGCGACGAACTTCATCACCGGCACCGCGCCGTTCGCAACAGACTTCACGCCTGCCATCGGCGCGCCAGACACGATCGTGACGATCAACGGCATCAACTTCACCGGCACGAGCGCCGTGCGGTTCAACGGCGTCGCCGCATCGTTCAGCGCGACGGCTGCGACGCAGATCCAGGCCACCGTGCCCGTGGGCGCGACCACCGGCCCAATCTCGATCACCACTTCCGCGGGGACACACACGAACCCGGCGAACTTCACCGTCACCGGCACCGGGCCCTTCATCACGGGCTACTCCACCACCAACGGTCCGCGCGGCTCGACGGTGCTGCTCACGGGCGCGAACTTCACCGGCGCCACGGCGGTGCGATTCGGCGGCGTGGCCTCGACGAACTTCTTCTCATCCGCCGCGTCGCAGATCAGCGCAGACGTCCCGCCCGGCGCGCTGACGGGACCGATCAGCGTGACGACGCCGCTCGGCTCGCACACGAACCCGGCGACGTTCTTTGTCCCGCCGCAACTCGCGGCCGTCGCGCCATTCGGCACGAATGTCGGCGGCACGATCGTGCTCACGGGCGCGAACTTCACCGGCGCGACCGCGGTCGAGATCAATGGCGCCGCCGCGCCCTTCACGGTGAACTCGAATTCGCAGATCACGCTCACGGTGCCGACGAATGCCACGACGGGCCAGCTCCGGCTCGTCACGCCCGCGGGTGTTTTCCTGACGCCGGGAACCGTGGCGGTGACCCCGCGCGTGGACAGCTTCACACCCACGCTCGGGCCCGCGACCACGAGCGTGAGCATTCTCGGCCGCACGTTCACGGGCGCGACCGCGGTGCGGTTCAACGGAGTGAATGCGTCGTTCACCGTGCATTCCGCGACGAACATCACGGCCACGGTGCCCGCGGGTTCGTCGTCCGGACCGATTACCGTCGTCACGCCGTCGGGCTCGAGCGCGAACGCGACGACCTTCACCGTCACGACCACGGCCGACCTCGTGCTCTCCTACACCAATGCGCTGTCCATCGTGCAGCTCGGGCAGAACATCCAGTTCAACATCACCGTGAGCAACGCGGGTCCGTCCATCGCCACGGGCGTGGTGTTCACCGACACGCTGCCGGCGGGCGTCGGCTTCGTGTCCGCGTTCACGTCGCAAGGCTCGCACTCGTTCGCGAACAGCGTGTTCACCGCGAACCTCGGCGTGATCACAAACGGCTCGGCCGCCACGATCACGCTGCTGGTGCTGCCCGCCACCGACGGCTTCGTGAACAACCAGATGAACCTCACGCTCGCGGAGTCCGACCCGAACACGTTCAACAACTTCAACACCGTGCTCATCCCGGTCATCACCGTGGCGCAGCGGACGCTCTCGATTCAGTTGTTCAGCGCGCAGCAGGCACAGGTGTCGTGGCCGTTTTCGGTCGTGAATTTCGCGCTCGAAGCCGCGGCCGCGCTGGCCTCCTCGAATGTCGTGTGGGTGGACGTCTCCGCTGGCGTGACGCAGGTGACGAACGGTTCCGTGATCACGCGCCGGTTCAATGACGACGCGACGCAGCCGCAGCGGTTCTACCGGCTGCGCTCGCCGTAGCGGCGGCGCCTACTCTTCATTGCTGAACACCCGCTGGAGCGCATTCCGGCCGTGGCGGTTCGCGAAGGACTGGAAGGCCTCGCCCGGAGCGCGGTGACGCAGGTAGCCCGCGAGCATCGGTTCGAGCGTCGGCTTGAGGCTCTCGAACGACACGCCCGTGAACACTTGCCGGCCCACGGCCTGATTCTTCCCGAAACCGACGACGAAGACGTGGTAGCCCTCCACGGACTCGCCCGCCACCTTCACCGTCGCACCCGGCAGGCCGGTGTCGCCCATGTAATGCTGCGCGCAGGAGTTCGGGCAGCCGGTCCGGCGGACGGTGATGGGCTGGTCGAGCGGGAACTTCTTGTCGAGGGAATCCATCAGCTCCAGCGCGTGGCCCTTCGTGTCCGAGCCGGCGGACTTGCAACAACTGTTGCCCGTGCAGGCCACGAAGCCGCTGCGCAGGTTCGACGGCTGCCAGCCGAGGCCCATCTTCGCCAGCGCCTCTTTCAATGGCTCGACGAAGCCGTCCGGCACGGTCGGGATGATCAGGTTCTGCCAGACCGTGAGCCGCACCGCGCCGGAACCGTAACTGTCCGCGAGTTCCGCCAGCCGCAGCATCTGCTTTGTCGTGAACTGCCCGCCGGGAATCCGCCGCCGCGCCCGGCAGGCTTCCTTGTTCGGCGTGAGATGGAAAAGGCCGCTCCACTTGAAACGAAACAGATTCTCCTTGTCCGGCGCCGGGTTCGTCGCGGCGTGCCCGGGCAGCACGGGATAGGCGTCGAGCGGATGCAACTCCGTTTGCCGGATGTGATGAGTCAGGCGCCGGATTTTTTCGCAAGGTGTCAACGAGGGATTGCACGCCGCGAATCGTTCGACTAACTTCGCGTCATGAGATTTTGGAAGGCGGCGGGTCACCTGATGATGGCAGCGGCTGTCATGGCAGGCGCGGCGTGTTCGCCAACCCGGGAGGCGGGCGCGAATGAGATCAAGGACCCGCACTTCCTGCGCGGTCAGGAACTGGCGCGCCAGCTCGATCCCAAAGGCGCCATTGAGTCGTTTGAACGCGCACTCGAGACGAACCCGCGCTCGGCCTCCGCGCACTTCGAGCTGGGCATTCTGTATCGCGACGAGAAAAAGGGCGGCGACGCCGCGGCCGCGATTTACCACTTCGAGCGGTTCCTGCGGCTCCGGCCCAACTCCCCGCACGCGGACATCGTCAAGCAGCACATCCGCGACGGCAAAGTGGAACTCGCCCGCTCCGAGAATCTCGTCCACGCGACACCCGCGCAGCAGCAGCACTTCGACCGCTACAAGGCCGAGATCGAACGGCTCGCGGCCGAGAATGCGCAGCTTCGATCGCGTCTCGAGCAATCCGGACAGCCCACGCCGCCGCCGGCGTCCAAGACCGGGCCCACGCCGGTCTCGCCGACCCGCGCGGACACCGTGGCCGCCGCGTCGCCCCCACCGAAGGCCGCCGCGCCCGCCGCGGAACCGCACGAGACAAAGGGTGCTACCCACACCTCTTCTGCGCGGACGCACACGATCCGGCAGGGTGAATACCCGGCGACGATCGCGAAGCAATACAAGCTGAAGCTCGACACGTTGCTCGCAGCCAATCCTGGCATCGACCCGAAACGGCTCAAGATCGGGCAGACGCTCATCATCCCGGCGCCTTGACGCCTTGCGCGGCGCCTGCCGCGGACAAGCCCATGCCCCAGCGACTCGTTTTGACCGGCGTCACGGTGTTTTGGGTGACGATGAACGTGCTGCTGTGGCGCTCGGAATTCCGCGCCGAGGGCGAGGGCGGGTCCCCCGTTCCCCTGGCGATGGTGTGGCAGAAAATGCTGCGAGCGCCGGACGATTCGGATCTCGAGATCTTCCACAAAAAGAAGCGGCTCGGCTCGTTCCGCTGGGGCGCCAACATCCAGGAAAACATCGCGACAGGTCGCACGGCAACCGAGGAACCGGACCTGGAGGGCATGGTGAAGCAACTCACCGGTTACTCGATTGACATCACGGACGGCTTTCTCGATATCGGCCGCGGCCAGCGGGCGCTTCGCTTCAACGCAAGCACGACGTTCACAACGAACCACACGTGGCGCGACTTCTCGATCAGCATCATGCAACGCCCGAACAGCCTCGACCTGCGCGCCTCGGCGCTCTCGAACTCGCTTTCGATCTCGGTCAACTCGGGCGAGGGCAGCTTCACGCGCGCGTGGAACTTCGACCAGCTCAAGGATCCCTCGCCCGTCGTCGGCGAACTGAGTGGCGGCAGCTCGCTTCCGGTCGCCATGCTCACGAGCAGCCTGCTGGGCAGCCTTGGCTTGCAGCACATCCGGCAGGTCGGCGCGAACCTGCCGTGGGAGGCCCGCAACGACTGGATGAAGATCGGCCACTCGCGGCTGCGCGTCTTCCGCCTGCGCGCGAGGCTGTTCGACAAACACCAGATCATCGTCCACGTGAGCCGCGTCGGGGAGATTCTCAAGATCGAGCTGCCGGACGACGTGGTCATGGTCAACAAGCGCCTCGTGCTGTGAAGCAGCCGCGAGGTTGAACCGCCCCCGCATGATCGAGCTCGTCAACCTCACCAAGACATTCGGCGACCTCGTCGCCGTGAACAACGTCTCGCTGACGATCCCGCGCGGCGAGTTCTTCGCCGTGCTCGGCCCGAACGCCGCCGGCAAGACGACGACCATCAAAATGCTCACGGGCCTCATCAAGCCCACGGGCGGCGCGGCGCGCGTGGCGGGGTTCGACGTGCAGACGCAACCGCTCGAAGTCCGCCAGCGGCTCGCCTACGTGCCGGACTTTCCGTTCCTCTACGACAAACTCACGCCATGGGAGTTCATGCGCTTCACCGGCCAGCTTTTCCGAATGGAGGAGGAGCGCGTGATGCGCGACGCGAAGGAACTGATCGCGCGCTTCAACCTCGAGGACTATCTGCGCAAGCCCATCGAGGGCCTCTCGCATGGCACCAAGCAGCGCGTCGCCATCGCCAGCGCGCTGTTGCATGCGCCTGAGGTTTTCGTGATCGACGAGCCCATGGTCGGCCTCGACCCGCACCACTCGCGCGTGGTGAAGGACATCTTGAAGGAACGGTCCGGCGCCGGGATGACCGTGTTTTTCTCGACGCATCAACTGAGCGTCGCCGAGGAAATGGCTGACCGCATCGGCATCATTCATCAGGGCCGGTTTGTCGCGGTCGGGACGAAGGAAGAGTTGCGCCGGCAGAGCGGCTCCGACGGCGCGCTCGAAAACTCCTTTCTCGCGCTCACCGCGCAGGAGGCGAATCACAACGAGGAAAAGGCGGCGGTCCAATGAGCGGCCGCCCGGCAGCCGCATCGCACCGCGGCCCGCTCGCGGTGCTGCTGCGGGTCAACTTGCTTCAGATGTGGCGCCGCCTGCTCGCGGTGCGCGGGCAGTCGCCGCTGCTCACCGGGCTCATCGCCGTCTTCATCACGGGCTACATCTACCTCGCGTTCCTCCTCTTCTACAAGGGACTCAAGTTCATCGGCATCTTTCCCGGCCTCGGTGACCTGCTCATCGAGCGCCTGCTGTTCCTGCTCTTCGCGTTTCTGTTCGTGCTCCTGCTGTTCAGCAACCTTGTCATCAGCTACACCAACCTGTTCCGCAACCGCGAGACCGCGTTCCTGCTCACGATGCCCGTGAGCCCGCAGACGGTCTTCCGCTGGAAGTTCATCGAGTCCTCGCTGCTCGCGTCGTGGGCGTTCGTGTTTCTGATTGCGCCGCTCCTCGCGGCCTACGGGCTCGTGCACAAGGTCCCGTGGCACTTCTACGTCGTGACGACGGTGCTCGTCGCGGTCTTCATCGTGCTGCCCGCCGTCGGCGGCTCGTGGTGCGCGGTGAACCTCGCGCGCTTCATGGACCGGCGCACGTTCCAGCTCGCCGCCGTGGGCATCGCGCTCGGCGTGATTCTTGCCGCGAAATTCTGGCTCAAGCCCGAGCCCGTGGACGAGGAATCGCTCGAGACCCGCGTGCTCGCGGTGCTGGACCGGCTGCTGATGCGGACCAAGTTCGCGCAGTTCCCGCTGCTGCCGAGCTACTGGCTCTCGTCGAGCGTGCAACACTGGGCCGAGGGCGCGCGCGCCGCCGCGGGCTTCTTCGTGCTCGTGCTCGTGAGCCACGTGATGTTCTTCGGCCTGCTGGCGTTCACGCGCATGGGCAACCTCTTCTACGACGCGGCGAGCGCGGTGCACAGCCGGGCGAGCCTGTTCGGGCACTGGGAATGGTTCCGCAACTGGTCCGAGCGGCGGCGCGTGTTTCACTACCGGCGCGGCGCGGTCGAGGCGTTGTTCTCGCTGCTCTTCTGGGTGCGCGCTGATGTGCGGGCGATCCTCGTCAAGGACGTCCGCATGTTCTGGCGCGACACGACGCAGTGGGGCCAATCGCTGATGCTGTTCGGCCTCCTCACGGTTTACGTGATCAACCTCCGCCACTTCACCTCGCAGATCGGGAGCAGCTTCTGGATTCACGTTGTCGCCTACCTCAACCTCGGCGCGTGCTCGCTCAACCTCGCCACACTCACCACGCGGTTCGTGTTCCCGCAGTTCTCGCTCGAGGGCAAGCGCCTCTGGATCGTCGGCATGGCGCCGCTCGGCATGGTCCGCATCGTGCAGGCGAAGTTTCTCCTGGCCACGTTCGCATCGCTTGCCATCACGCTCGGGCTCATCTGGCTCTCGTGCTCCATGCTCATGATGCCGTGGGAGCGCACGCTCTATTTCGGCGCCGCGATCACGATCATGACCGTCACGCTCAACGGCCTCGCCATCGGGTTGGGCGCGCTGTATCCGAATTTCAAGGAAGACAACCCCAGCAAAATCGTGAGCGGATTCGGCGGGACGTTCTGCCTCGTGCTGAGCTTCCTCTACATCGTCGCCGCCGTGCTGCTGCTTGCGTTCAACTCGCCGTGGCTGCCGTCGGGGCGGATGCCTCCGGACCAGATGCTGCTCGGGTGGGGCGGGTTCGGAGCACTCTCGGTGCTGCTCGGCGTGCTGCCGCTCCGCCTTGGACTCCGGCGCGCGGCGTGTGTGGAAGTCTGACGGGGCTACTTGTCGAGCGCCTTCGCCACCAGCGGCTGCCAGAGAGCGTAGCCGGCCGGGGACAAATGCAGCCGGTCCTCGACGAACAATTCCGCGCGCGGCTCGCCGTCTCCGCCGAGGAAACTCGCAAACGCGTCCACGAACTGCAGCTTCGCGTTGTTGCGGCAGAAATCCTCCACGAGTTTGTTCGCCTGTTTGATTTGCTCGACCTGCTTCCACCGGGACGGCGCGGGCGTGATCGAAATGAACGTGATCCGCGTCTCCGGCTGCTTTGCGTGGACTTTCTCCACGAACGACTGGAACGCAGACAGCACGTGCTCGGGCGTGCGGCCCGCGTTGATGTCGTTGCCGCCCGCGTAGACCACGATGCGGCCGGGCCGCAGGGGCAGCACGAGGTGGTGCGCGAGGGTCGCCGAGTCCGCGAGCAGCGAGCCGCCGAAGCCGCGGTTCACCACGGGCAGCCCGGGGAAATCCTGCCGCAGCGACTTCCACCGGACGACGCTTGAGCTGCCGATGAACAGCACGGGGTCTGCGGGGGGCGGGTTGGTGCGCGCCTCCTTCGCGAAGTTCTTGAGCGCCGTGTCCCAGCGGATCAGCGACGTCCAAAGCGCGTAGCCCTTCGCGCTCAGGTGGAGGTTGTCGCCCACGTAAAGTTCCGGCCGCGGCCGGCCATCGTCGCCGAGCATGTGCGGGAAGATGTCCACGAAGTTCAGCGCGCCGTCCTCGCGCACGAATTCCTCGACGAGCCGGTTGGCCTCGCGCTGTTTCTCGCGCTGCGACCATCGCAACGGACTCGGCGGCAGCGCGATGAAATGGATCTTCGTCTCGGGCAGCGCGGCGCGGACCTTCGCGACGAACGCCTTGAAATCCGCGAGCACCTGTTCCGGCGTGCGGCCGGCGTGGATGTCGTTCCCGCCCGACTGCACGTAAATCGTCTTGGGCGCCGCGGGAATCACGATGCGGTCCGCGAAGTGAAGCGCATCGGCAAGCTGCGAGCCGCCGAAGCCGCGGTTGATGACTTTCCAGCCGCGGAAGTCCAGCGCCATCGAGGTCCACAGGCGCGTGTTTGACGCGCCCACGAACAGCACGGCGTCCTTCGGCGGCGGGTTTGTCTTGTCCGCGGCCTCAAAGGCGAGGATGTCCTTCTCAAACCGCGCCGGCGCCGGCGCGGCCGCGCGGCTTGCGGCGAGCAGCGAGCAGAGCAAGGCCGTCGCGAAGACGAGGCGAAGCGAGAGCGTGGCGACGTGGGGCATTGGCTTCATCGGCCGGACTCTTTCACAGGCCGGCCGCGGGCGCGACGGGTTTCTGCGCGCTCGTCAAGGCCGCCGCGGGCCGGCCTGAAAACTGTCCCGCGCCAAAAGGCGCGTTGCGCTTTGCGGCGCGGGATTTCATCCTCGACCCGTGAAGTCGATCCCGGCCCATGAGGTGCGCGCGCTCGTGCGCGCCGCGCTCGCGGAGGACATCGGCCCCGGCGACGCGACGACGCTCGCGACCGTTCCCGCCCGCGCCACCGCGATTGCTCACATGGTCGCCCGCGAACCGCTGGTCGTCGCGGGACTGGATTGCGCCGTGGAGTGCTTTCGCGCGCTCTCGCCGGCCGTTGAGTTGAAGCGCCATGTCTCCGACGGCGAGCGCGCGAACGCAGGCGCGCGGTTGTTGACCGTGCGCGGACGAACGCGGGCGATCCTCACCGCCGAGCGCGTCGCGTTGAATTTCGTCCAGCGGCTCAGCGGCATCGCCACGCTCACCGCGCAATTCGTCGAAGCCGTCCGCGGAACGGGCGCGGCCATTCTCGACACGCGCAAGACGACGCCCGGGCTTCGCCGGCTCGAAAAGCACGCCGTGAAGTGTGGCGGCGGGCGCAACCACCGCCTCGGCCTGCACGATCGCGTGCTCATCAAGGACAATCACCTCGCCGCGCTGAGGGACGCGAAGCCCAACGCCATCGCCGCGGCGGTTGCGCGCGCGCGCGCGAAATGGCCCGGCATGGTGATCGAGGTCGAGGCGGACACGCTCGCCCAAGTCCGGCAGGCAGTCGCAGCGAACCCCCACATTATCCTTCTCGACAACATGACGCTCGCGCAGCTCCGGGCCGCGGTGCGGTTTGTCGCCGGGCGCGCGCGCACGGAAGCCAGCGGCGGCGCAAACCTCCGGACCGTTCGCGCCATCGCACAGACCGGCGTGGATTTCATCTCCGTGGGCGCGCTCACGCACTCGGCGCGCGCCGTGGACCTTGCGCTCGATTTTGAATCCTGACCCGCCGACGACCACCGGACGACTCATGCCCTCCGAGAGCGCCACAGAACGCATCCCGTCGCTGGACCAGTTTCGCGGCTACACCGTGGCGGGGATGTTCCTCGTCAACTTTATCGGCCCGTTCCACGCCGTCCCCGCGATCCTCAAGCACCACAACACTTACTGCAGCTACGCGGACACCATCATGCCGCAGTTTCTGTTTGCCGTGGGCTTCGCGTATCGGCTGACGTTTCTCAAACGCCTCGGCACCGGCGACTCGCGCGGCGCGTATCTTCGCGCGATCAAGCGCAACCTCGGCCTCATTCTTCTCGGCTTCGTGATCTACCACCTCGACGTTGTGGCGAAGTCCTGGGCGGACTTGCAGGCGCTCGGCGTCGGCGGGTTCTTGAAGAGCGCGTTTCAACGGACGCTGTTCCAGGCGCTCGTGCACATCGGCGCCACAAGCCTCTGGGTGCTGCCGGTGATCGCGAAGGGCGCGGGCGCGCGCATCGCGTTCGCGGCCGGTTCGGCGGTGCTGTTTCATGTCTTGTCGGAATCGTTCTACTACGAGTTCGCCATGCGCCGCCCGGTGATCGACGGCGGTCCGCTGGGGTTTCTCACGTGGACGGTGCCGCTGATCGCCGGCACGCTCGCGTGCGATGCCATGAAGGCGCCGGCCGGCCCGAAGCCCATCGCGCGGCTGTTGCGCTGGGGCGCGGGCTTGATGCTGCTCGGCTACGCGATCTCCTGCCTGAATTTGCATGCGCCGCCGGCCGGGGTGAACCTCGGCCCGAAACTCGCCGCCGGCGAGACCGTGACCGGCTTGTGCGTCGAACCGCCGTTCGTGCCGCCGACGCGCCCGGTCAACATCTGGACGATGAGCCAGCGCGCGGGAAGCGTGTCGTATCTCGTGTTTGGCGCGGGTTTCTCACTCACGGTGTTCGCCGCATTTGTGTGGGCTTGCGATGTGCGCGGCTGGCGCCTCGCGGTGTTCACCACGTTCGGCACCAACGCGCTCGCGGGCTACATTTTGCACGACCTCGTGTCCGGCGCGCTCAAGCCCTTCGCCCCGCGCGACGCACCCCTGTGGTATGTGCTCGGCGCGGTTGCGTTGTTCCTGTTCCTCTGCTGGCTCTTCGTGCGCGCGCTGGAGCGGAACAAGATCTTTCTGCGGATGTGAGGACCGGCGCGGCCTTGTGATTCCGCTTCGTCCCGCCGGCGCGTTCGGCTAAACACGCCCGCGTCATGCCGCACGATCCGCTTCAACGCCGGGCCAGGCAGGTGCTCGTGTTCGTCACGGTGCTGTGGGCGGTCAGCTTCCCGACGATGCGCGCCGTCTCGCTTGCGCAGGAGGGACTGCTGCCCGGTCGGAGCACGTTTTTCTTCGCCGGGCTCTGCACGGTCTACCGGTTCGGCCTCGCGGCGATGGTGCTGGCGGTGTGGACGGCGCCGACCCTCCGCACGATGACGCGCCTTGAATGGCAGCATGGACTCGGGCTCGGCTTCTTCGCCGGCATCGGGCTGCTGCTTCAGATGGACGGGCTCGCGCACACGGACGCCAGCACGTCGGCGTTTCTCTCGCAGTGCTACTGCTTCCTCATCCCGCTGTGGGTCGCGTGGAGGGACCGGCGCATGCCCGTGTGGAACGTCATCCTCGGGTGCGCGCTCGTCACCGCGGGGGTGGCGGTGCTGGCGCGCGTGGACTTCCGGAGCTTCCGCCTCGGACGCGGCGAACTCGAAACGCTCATCGCCTCGCTGTTCTTCACGGCGCAAATCCTGTGGCTTGAACGCGCGAGGTTCGCCGCGTGCCGCATCAACCACTCGACCACGGTGCAGTTCGCGGTGATGGCGCTCGTGGGGCTGCCCGTCGCGCTCGTCACAACACAGCGTGGCGACGACTGGCTCGCCGCGTATCGCACCGCGCCGCTGCTCGGGATGCTTGTGATCCTGGTGGCGGTGTGCACGCTCGGCGCCGGCGTGCTGATGAACCACTGGCAGCGCCATGTCGGGGCGACGCTGGCGGGATTGATCTACAGTTGCGAGCCGGTGTTCGCGAGCGCGCTCGCGCGCGTCGCGCCGGCATGGCTTGGCGCATGGGCGGGGATTCCGTATCCGAACGAGACCCTCACGGCGCACCTGCTCGCCGGCGGCGGGCTGATCTTCGCGGCCAACGTGATCGCGCACTGGAAGCCGGTCGGGGGCGCGGAGGTGTCTCGACGGTGACGCTCTTGGCGGGGTTGCGCGGCTTGTCCACGTCGCAGCCGCGCCATGCCGGCGCTGTCGTAACCGCGGTATTCGAGGCGGCGCACCCCCTTGACGATGATGGGCGCCACCTGCCGTTTGCCGATGTAGCCGATGATGGCGCACATAGGATGAGGTTGCAGAACCCGAGGGATCGAAACGCGCCGGCCTGAAGCTGCTTGCGCTGCCAGCGCCCGTGAGGTTAAGAATCGCGCGTCGGTTCGCAGGCCCACAGTCGATCATGACCACCCTCGTCCGCAGACAAACTCCCAATCCCGCAAACATCCTCGCCGTGGTCATGGGCGGCGGACAGGGCACGCGTTTGTTCCCGCTCACCAAGAGCCGGTCCAAGCCCGCCGTGCCGCTCGGCGGCAAGTATCGCCTTGTGGACATCCCGATTTCCAACTGCATCAACTCGGGCATCAAGCGCGTTTACCTGCTCACGCAGTTCAACTCCGCGTCGCTGCACCGGCACATCTCGCAGAGCTACAAGTTCGACCACTTCTCCGGCGGCTTCGTGGAAATCCTCGCCGCGGAGCAGACCTCCACCGACACCACCTGGTATCAGGGAACGGCCGACGCGGTGCGCAAGAATCTCATCCACCTGTTCAACCACGATTGGGACTACGTGCTGATCCTGAGCGGCGACCAGCTTTACCGGATGGACTTTCGCAAGATCATGCACCAGCACGTCGAGGTGGCGGCGGACTTGAGCATCGCGACCATCCCGGTGCTCCGCGAATCCGCGCAGGCGCTCGGCATCATGCAGATCAACAAGGAGCGGCGCATCGTGCGCTTCGTGGAAAAGCCGAAGGACCCCGCCGTGCAGGACACGCTCAGGCTCGACCCCACGAGCTACGCCGGCCTCGGCATCCAGGGCAACGACGAGCTGTTCCTCGCCTCGATGGGCATTTACCTCTTCAACCGCGACGTGCTCGCGAGCCTGCTGGACAACAACCACACCGACTTTGGCAAGCACATCATCCCCGGCGCCATCGAGACGCACCGCGTGTTCAGCCACGTCTTCCAGGGCTACTGGGAGGACATCGGCACCATCCGCGCGTTCTTCGAGGCGAACCTCGACCTTGTCGCGGAGCTGCCGCGCTTCAACTTCTTCGACATGTCCGCGCCGGTTTACACGAGGCCGCGTTTCCTCCCGGGCTCGAAGATCAACGGCGCCGCCATCGACCACGCGCTCATCAGCGACGGCTGCATCCTGACGCGCGCGCAGATGTCGCACTGCGTGGTTGGAATCCGCAGCCTTGTGGGCCCCGGCAGCCGGCTGCACCGGGTCTTCCTCCTCGGCAACGACTACTACGAGAGCGCGGCGAGCATCGCCGAGCACGAGGCGCGCGGCCAGCCCCGCATCGGCATCGGCCAGAACTGCCGCATCGAGAACGCCATCATCGACAAGAACGCGCGCATCGGCGACAACGTCATCATCACCCCCGAAGGCAAGCCCGAGAACGTGGACATGCCCCGCTACTTCATCCGCGACGGCATTGTCATCATCCCGAAGGACGGCGTCATCCCGAGCGGCACGGTGATCTGAGCCGGCGGTGTCGGCTCGGCGGCGTTCCCAGCCATAGTCTGCCCCGTTCAATTCCCCGGCCGCAGCAACACGAACTGCCCGCGGCGATTCTGCCACCACGATTCCTCGCCGTGGCCCGGTCACCGCCGGGACGCGATTCGACAAGCCGCTGCAAGCCGCCCGTGGGCGCCGGCGCGGTCACGACCGGCAGCGTTGCGGGCGCGGGCGCGGCGGGCGGCAACGCGCGCCCCGACGCGGTGCAGTGCCTGGAACGGGCATCGACCCGTGCCACGTCCACCACCGCGGAGGATGGTGATGGGACCGCCGGGTTGCCTGGGACGCGAGGACGCGCAGCCCGTCAGTCCGGCAACCGAAGTCGCGGCAAGACCGGCGAGCAGAACGAAGCGGAGCGATCCAGTTTTCATGAGTTGAGCAGGTCGGAATCAGCGTGCCCAAGCGGGTTGCGAGGCATTCCCGAGATTCACGGGGATGTCCTTCACCTGTTTCGTCGGCACGTCGATGAGGGCAAGCGAGTAGGATTGATCTGAGTCGCGGCGCTTCACGAACATCACAGTGCGGGAATTGGGCGCCCAGCTCGGATCTTCGCCTTCGCAAAGATACTCGGCCTGACCTCCCGTCGCGGGCACGGTGAAGATCTTGAATCCGCGGTTCTGCGAAGTGAACACGATGGTCTTGCCGTCGGGAGACCAGTCGGGCTCGGTGGAATTCGGCGCGTCGATCGTGGCGATGGGCTGGGCCGGGCCGCCGCTGGCAGGAACTTTGTAAAGGCGCGCCGGCCCGGCCTCGCGCGAGGCGTAGCAAATCCACTGGCCATCGGGCGACCAGCAGGGCGCCGACGCGCCTTCGCGGGTGAACGTAATCTGCCGCGGGCTCCGGCCTGTGGCGTCGGCGACGTAAACTTCCGGGCTGCCTCCCTTGCTCAGGACCATCGCGACGCGGCCGTCGCGCGCCACGGCGGGAGACATGCAGGAGCCGGGATACTCCGCGATGGTGAAGCGATTCCCGGTGGCAAGCCGATGCCCGTAAAGGAAGGGGAAATCGTGTTTGAGGTGGGACATGTAATAAAGCGTGGAGTGGTCAGGGCTCCAAGCCGGCACGGCGAGGATCTTCCCGTAGCGCGTGACTTGCACCGCGTTCGCGCCGTCGTAGTCGCTGATGAAGGCCTCGGAGTAGCCGCGAAAGGTGGCCTTGAACGCGATGCGCGTCTGCGCGACACCGCGCCGGCCGAACTTGGCCACGACGCCATCGGAGAACGCATGCGCAAGCGCCCGCATCGGGGCGCCGGTGACATGCATCGCAAGCAAGGGCGCGGCTCCGGCCGCCGCTGCGTTCGTTCCGCCCGCCACCGTCAAGTAACCCTTGAGCGTGGTGTCGTTGCTGCCGAAGACGTGATACGCGGCGTTGTTCGAGCTCACGACCTTGCAACCCGCAACCTCGAGGTCGAACTTCAACACGTCGTAAGCCACGCCGTTGAACCCGCCGAGCGAGATGGGAATCAGCTTGTTCTGCGCGGCGCCGGTGACGATCAACCGGTCCGGCTCCTGTGTGCCGCAACGGCCGGAGACGGTGAAGAGCAACACGAGCGCGGCGGCGATGGGAGCGGGGGTTTTCATCCGGCGGAGCGTTTGGCCTTGAGGTTGAAGTCCACGTTGAAGGTGCGCTGCTCGTCGGTCGAGCCCGCGGGGAACGGCGGGAACACGCGCACGCGCTGGAGCGTCTCGCGCACCGATTTGTCCACCACCGCGCGGCCGCACGGGCGGACGACGCGCGCGTCGATCACGTGGCCGTCCCGCGCGATGGTCACGACGATTTGCACCACGGAGTTGTCCTCGATGGCGTCGGCGGGCACGAGCCAGTTGCGCTCGTAGCGGCTGACGATCTCCGCGCCGTAGCTCAAGAAGGCCGAAGCACCCGCGCCCGGCGTGTCGATGGTGATGGGCGAGGAGAGCCCCGATTTCAACCCGCCGATCGCGCCCTGCAGGTTCTTCTCCCACTCGGTGCGCATCTTGGCATATTGGTCGGCGCGCTTCTTCGCGTCGCTTTCCGTGGCCTTGGACTTCGAGTCAGTCTCCTTCATGGGGTTGCTCCGAGGGACGAGATGGTCCGTGGAGGCGAGCTTGATCTTGGGTTCGTCCTTCTTCGGCTGCGCGGCTTTCTTGGGCTCCACTTTCTCGACCTTGGGCGGCGCGGGTTTCTTGGCCTCGTCCTTGGGTTTGCTTTTCTCCTTCGTCGGGAGAAGTCCCTTGTCCTTCGGAGGCGTGGGTTTCTTGGCCGGGACCCCTTCGTCTTTCACCGGTGTCGGCAACTTGGTTTCCACCTTCGGCGCGGGTGCCGGTGGCGGTGGGGAAGGCGGGGTGGGCGGCGGAGGTGTGGGCGGGGGCGCGACGTCGGTCGGGTCCGGCGCGGCAGGTGGCGCGCCGGCAAGGTCCTTCGCGTTGATGGGCACGTAGGTGAGCGCGGTCTTCGGCAGGTCGGGCGGCGCCTTGGAGAACGCGGACACGACGACCACCGCGGCGAGCAGCGCGCCGTGCAGAAGCGCGGAGGCGAGGAAGCACTTGTGCTGGGTGCGGTCCATGTTACCTCGGCGCCTCCGTCGCGAAGGCAAACCGCGTGATGCCGCGCCGCTGGCAGATGTCGAACACGGCGTAGGTGTGTTTGTTGACGCCCTGCTCGTCGGCGCGGATGTAGACGACGCTCTTCGCGTTTGCATGGAATGCCGCCACGAGCATCTGCTCCAGTTGCGCGAGCGACACGCCGCGCCCGTCGAGCCGGTAGTCGCCGCGGGTCGAGATTTCGACGCGCCGCACGTCGCGCGGGTCCACTTTGCCGGTCTCGGTGCCGCCCTCGGGGAGGTTGAGCTGGATGCTGTTCTCCAGCAGCGGGCGGGTGATCACGAAGATGATGAGGAGCACGAACGCGAGGTCGAGCAGCGGAGTGATGTTGATCTCACTCAGCGTGACCAGTGAATTGCGTTGGCTGAAGCGGCGCATGATTTCAGGCGCGGTCAACGTGCGCCGCGGGCGGGCGCAGGGCTTGCATCCGGGTTTCGGAAGTTGCGATCGTCGCGCTCATTCATCTTCCTTCAGATACTCCGTCTCCATCCGCGACACCAAGTCCTGCGCGAAGTTGTCCAGTTCCACCGTGAGCACGCGCAGGGTGTGCACGAGCCAGTTGTAGCCGAACATCGACGGGATGGCGACGAGGAGTCCGGCGACCGTCGTCACGAGCGCCGCGGCGACGCCGGGCGCCATCGTCGGCAGGTCCGCCTGGCCCTTCATGCCCACGGCGCTGAAGGTCTGCATCACGCCCCACACCGTCCCGAGCAACCCGAGGAACGGCCCGCCGCTCACCGCGATCGCCAGCAGGATGAGCCCGGACTCGAGCTTGAGCGACTGCCGCGCGACCTCGCTCTCGATCGTGCGTTTGATGTGCTCGATGGATTTCAACGAGATGAACTTGCGCCGGCCCTCGGATGTCCGCAGGCGCGTTTCCAGCTCCACGCAGCCCGACTGATAGACGGCGAAGAGCGGGCAACCCTCCACCTGCACACGGCGGTCGTGGATCGAAATCACGTTCTTCTGCGGACGAAACTCCAGCTCGAAGTAGCCGTTGAGCCGCGTCGCGCGCCGCATCTGGATGGCCTTGCTCGCCATCACCGACCACGCGAAAATGCTGAAGAGAATCAGGATGACGATGATGACCTTCGCCTCGATGGTGGCGTGGGTCCAAATGTAGGTGAGTTCGCCCGGCGGTGGCGGAGCCGCGGCGGCGAGAAAGAGGAAGGAAACGCTCATCGAAACAATCCCATGCGAACACCCGGACGAACACGCATGGTTTATCCTGTGCGGAGGGAGGGGTCAAACCTTTCCCGGTTCGGGGCATGTTCTCGATCGCCCAGGTCGTAGGGGCAGGCCCCCCTGGCCCGCCGCCACGGCCCCGCGGTCATTCGTTCGAAAAGATTTGTGCGCGGCCGCGCCGCGCCCTTAACCTGCGCGCACGATGCCTGATGCACCTTCACCCACCGCCACTCAGACGTGGCTGCTCTTCGCGCTGCTGACCGTCCTGACGTGG
The DNA here is from genome assembly GCA_016871675.1 of Verrucomicrobiota bacterium. NCBI lineage: Bacteria > Pseudomonadati > Verrucomicrobiota > Verrucomicrobiota bacterium. Next base: position 94,257 of record VHCN01000001.1, on the reverse strand, counting down.
GGCGTCTACGGCGTGTTCCTCCACATCGGCACGGTCGGCATGCAGGACCCGGCGCTGGGGATGAAGGATCCGCACTTCCGCATGAAGGCGTTCCTCTTCGTCGGCATCGCCTACTTCCTCACGGCCGTGCTCGCGCCGCTGGTGATCCTCAAGTCGCAGGGCGGCGCGATCGACTTCTGGAACTACCCCTCGAAGGGGCTCTGGTGGTCGCTCATCGCGGGCATCGTCGGTGCCGTCGGCGCGCTCGGTGTGTTGCTCGCGTTCGGCGCGAAGGGCAAGCCGCCGGAGGTCATGTCCATCATCTTCGCGGGCGCGCCCATCGTGAACGCCATCACCGCGCTCGTCCTGCACCCGCCCGAGGGCGGCCTCAAGGCGATGCGCTGGCAGTTCTTCGCGGGCATCGTGTTCGCCGCCGTCGGCGGTTACCTCGTGGCGAAGTTCAAGGACCCCATCGCCGCCGCGGCTCCCGCGCGGACCGCCTCGATGCCCGCCGCACCGGGTGCCGCTCCTGATGCGCCGCGGAAGTAGCCGCGCGCCGCGTGCGGCAATTTGAAGTTGCCTCGCCAAAAGTGCCGTGGCTACTCTCGCCGCGCATTTCCGACGTCACAGCACCCACCATTATGAGCGCCTCCGCCAATCTCTTTCCCAAACTCCACAACGCCATGTGGCCGGGCCTTGTCGGCAAGGGCAGTCCCGGCGCCGAGCCGTTCATCGACCTGGACACGATGCTCGACCTCACCGCCAAGGCTGAGGTCAACGGCGCAAAATTCGACGGCGTGGACCTCTTCCTCTACAACCCCCACACGGACATCGACAGTTCCGACGACGCCATCAAGGCGCTCGCCGACAAGATTGCGGCGAAGGGCTTCGTGGTCGGCTCAGTCGTCGCGCCGGTGTGGTTCGACGGCAGCGCCATGGGCGACGAAACCAAGCGCGCTGGCTGGGTTGCTGCGGTCACGAAGGCCTGCCGCATCGGCAGGAAGCTGCGCGAGCTCGGCATCCGGCCCTACGGCATCGTGCGGATTGATTCCGCCGCGGGCGTCGCCGACTGGGACAAGGACCCCAAAGGCAACACCAAGCTCATCGCGCAGACATTCCGCGACGGCGCGGCCGTCGCGGCCGACCACGGCGAACGGCTCGCGGCAGAAGGAGAGATTTGCTGGGGCGGCATGCACTCGTGGCGCGCCATGGTGAACTTGCTCGAGGAGACCAACCGGCCGGGGATCGTGGGATTCCAGGCGGACATGGCCCACACGCTCCTTTACACGCTCGGCTACAACGCCGAGAGCGACGCCATTCTCCCGCCGGGTTACGATTGGAAGGACAGACGCGTGCTCGACAAGGCGCTCGCGAAGCTGACGAAGGCGCTGCGTCCGTGGACGATTGACTTCCACGTCGCGCAGAATGACGCAACGGTGAAGGGCTCCGGCTCGCACGACAAGACCGGCAAGCACTGCCAGGTCAACGACCCGAACGGCAAGCTCGACATCCCGCACCACGCGGGCTACTGGCTGCGCGACGCGGACCGCAAGCTCACCAAGGCCTGCATGCACATCTGCTGGGACGGCTGCATGTTCCCCAACGAGGTGATGATGAAGCAGGACACGTGGAACAACATCCTCGCCTCGATGCTCGCCGTGCGCGAGAAGCACGGGTGGAGCGCGGCGTAATCTCAAACACATCATTCATCGAACCTCGAATCATGGCTAGAAAACCCCTCCGCATCGGACTCATCGGCTACAGCTTCATGGGCCGCGCCCATAGCAACGCCTTCCATCAGGTCAACCACTTCTTCCCCTCCAGCTACGAGGTCGTGCCGCAGGCCGTCTGCGGCCGCGACGCCGCAGCCACAAAGGCTTTCGCCGACAAGTGGGGCTACAAGTCCATCGAGACCGACTGGCGCAAGCTCATCGAGCGCGCGGACATTGACGTCATCGACATCGCCACGCCGAACAACCTCCACGCCGAGCAGGCCATCGCCGCCGCCAAGGCCGGCAAGATGATCCTCTGCGAGAAGCCGCTCGCCCTCAACGGCAGGCAGGCCGAGACGATGGTCAAGGCCATCGAGAAAGCCCGCGTGCCCAACATGGTCTGGTATAACTACCGCCGCTGCCCCGCCGTCGTCCTTGCCAAGAATCTCGTGGACGCTGGCCGCCTCGGGCGTGTGTTCCACTACCGCGCGAACTTCCTCCAGGACTGGACCATCAACCCCGACCTCCCGCAGGGCGGCATGGGCCTCTGGCGCCTTGACGTGAAGGTCGCAGGCTCCGGCGTGACCGGTGACCTGCTCGCGCACTGCGTCGACACTGCCATGTGGCTCAACGGCGGCATCAAGGACGTGACCGCGATGACCGAGACCTTCGTCAAGGAGCGCAAGCACAACCTCACCGGCAAAGTCGAGAAGGTCGGCATCGACGATGCCTGCTCCTTCATGTGCCACTTCAACAACGGCTCGCTCGGCCTCTTCGAGTCCACCCGCTACGCCCGCGGCCACAAGGCGCTCTACACCTTCGAGATCAACGGCGAGCACATGAGCCTCAAGTGGGACCTCCACGACCTCCACCGCCTTCAGATTTACGACCACGAGGACACCGGCGCCGAGCGCGGCTGGAAGAGCGTCCACGTCAGCGACGGCGACCATCCCTACTGCGGCAAGTGGTGGGTGCCCGGCCTCCAACTCGGCTACGAACACAGCTTCGTGCATGCGATGGTCGAGTTCATTCAAGGCCTCGAAAGCGGCAAGGGCTGCAAGCCCGACTTCAAGGACGGCCTCGCCACCGACTACGTCGTGGACGCCGTGCTCAACTCCGGCAAGACCCGGAAGTGGACCAAGGTCAGGCAGGTAAAGTGAATCTTTCCGTGCCCGATACGTCTGGCAAACCAACAAACTGAAAACCGAAGACCCACAACCCATATGTCACTGAAAACCATCTCCATCGCATCCGTCCTGACCGCCGGCGCCGTGCTCGCGCTCACCGCGACGGCGGCCGACAAGAAGCTCCCGCCCGCCTCGACCAAGACCGGCGTCACCTTCGCCAAGGACATCAAGCCGCTGTTCGAGTCCGCGTGCTTCAAGTGCCACGGCGCCGAGAAGCAGAAGGGCAAGCTCCGCCTCGACACCCTTGCCGCGGCCCTCAAGGGCGGCGAAAGCGGCAAGTGCATCGTTCCCGGGAAGAGCGCCGACAGCTCCTTGGTCAAGGCCGTCGCCCGTCTCAACGAAGACGACGCCATGCCGCCCGCCGACAAGGGCAAGCCCCTCACGGCCGCCGAGGTCGGCCTCATCCGCGCGTGGATTGACCAGGGCGCGAAGTAACCGGCGCGCACAACTTCAATCGCCAAACCCCGGCGCGGCTTGCCAGGCGTGGGCCGGCACGTTCGACGGCCTGCTGCACAAGGACATCGCCGCAGCCAACGCCCGCCTCGCCGACGAATACGCGCGGCACGGCCGCGGTCTGCTGCTGCCGTTCGGTTCCGTGAACCTCAAGCTGCCCGACTGGGAGGACGATGTCAGCCGGCCGGCGCAAACTCAGGCTCACTTTGCCGCTTCGTCCGGCGGCAGGAACACCACCTTCACGCCGCCCTTCTTCTGCTCCGGCTTGTTGAAGGTGTCCATCAGGCTCGGCGGCGGTTGAGCTGCCGGGGTTGGCTTCTCCGCAGCACCGGCGGGCTTCGCGTCCGCCACGGGCGCGAGCGCCTCGCGCAGCGCGCCCTCGACGAGCGACGTGCAATGCACCTTCGTCGGCGGCAGCGGACCGAGGTCTTTCGCAAACTCCTCGCCGCGCATCGCGAGCGCCTCCCCGGGCGTCTTCCCCTTGATGAGTTCCATCGCGAGGCTCGCGGCGGCGATGGCCGTCTCGCAGCCGAAGGACTGGAAGCTCGCGCGGTCAATCACCTTGCGGCCTCCCTCGTCCTTGAACTTCACCCACACGCGCAGCATGTCGCCGCACTCGGCGTTGCCCACGGTGCCGACCGAGTCGGCATTCGGCAGTTCGCCCATGTGCTGCGGGTTGGCCATCGCGTCGGCGACGCGCCTTTGAAAATCATCTGACATAGCTGACGAAATTTACCACGGAGCCACGGAGGCACGGAGGAGATTCTATCACTCAATCTCCGCGCCTTTGTTCCTTGGGGGTTGAGCTCAAGTGTTCTCCAGCTTGTAGCGCGGCATCTTCGCATCCACGTCGCGCGCCCACGCGTCAATGCCGCCGCGCAGATGCTTCGCATTCGTGAAGCCGTGCCCGGCGAAGTAGGCGGCGGCATCAAGGCTCGACGTGCCGTCGTGGTCGTAGAAGACCAGCAGCGCGTCACGCGGCGACTTGCCCATGAGCGACTGCACCAGTTCCTGGTTCACGAACTCCGCGCCGTCAATGCGCACGGCGTCCCACTCTTCCCGCGTTCGAATGTCGAGCAACCGCACCGGTTCGCCGCGCGCGCGACGGTCGAGGACTTCGCGCGGCGTGAATTCGAGCTGGCGGTCCTGCTCGTGGCTCGCCGCGATGTGGGCGATCACTTCGTCCACGTTCAAGCCGCCGTTGCGCGCGCAGACTTCGGCGAGCGTTTCCGTCGGCTGAAATCCGCAGCTTGAGCAGCCGCCGATGTGGTGCCTGCGGAAAAGCGCGCGCCGGGCGCCGGGAAACACATCGAGCACGTCGCGCATCGCACTGTGCGGGCCGATGCCGGGGTTCGAACTCATGCGGCGCGAGCATGGACTCACCGGGACGGGTTCGCAACGGCAGGTTCGGTCCGCCAACTGCGCTCTTCCAATCCGCGGCGGTTCGTGTTCATTCGTCGCCGGCATGACCGTGGACGCTCAAATCCTCACCGCCCTGCGCGGCGCGGGCGCGGGTGCGGTGTCGGGCGCGGACCTCTCGCAGCGCCTCGGCATCACACGCGCCGCCATCTGGGCGCACATCGAGGAATTGCGCGCCCTCGGCTACGACATCGCCGCCAGCCCGCATCATGGCTACCGGCTGGTCAGCACGCCCGACGTGCTCCACGCGGATGACCTCGTTGCGCGACTCGGCCAGACGCACGTTGTCGGCCGCGACGTCCGCGTGTTCCATGAAACCAGCTCGACGAACGACGTGGCCGAGAAGCTCGCGCGCGACGGCGCGGCGGAAGGCGTCGTGGTTTTCGCGGAATCCCAGTCGGAAGGCCGCGGCCGGCTCGGGCGACAGTGGCTTTCTCCCGCGAAGAAGGGCCTTTGGTTTTCCGTGCTCCTCCGGCCGGACTTGCGGCCGCAGGCGGCCACCCAACTCACCGTGGCGGCCGCGACCGCGCTCGCCCGCGCCATCCGGTCGCAGACCGGACTCGCGCCCGAAATCAAGTGGCCGAACGACATCCTCCTTCGCAGCCGCAAGACGGCGGGCATCCTGACCGAGTTGAGCGCCGAACTGGACCACATTCGATACGTCATCATTGGCATCGGGGTGGACGTGAACGTGACCGCGAGCGACTTCCCGCCGGAATTGCGCAAACTCGCCACGTCGTTGCGCATCGAAGCCGGACAGCCCGTGCCGCGCGCGGACCTCGCGGTGGCGGTCCTTCGCGAACTCGACGCGGACTACGCGCGCATCCGCGCGGGCGGGTTTGAAACGCTGGCGGACGAGTGGGAGGAGCGCTGCACCACGCTCGGCCGGAACGTGAGCATCCACATCGGTGACCGCACGGTGACCGGCCGCGCCGAGTCGCTCGACGCGGACGGCGCGCTGTTGGTCCGCACGCAGCACGGCCGGCTGGAAAGAATCATCGGCGGCGACGTGACCGTGGAACGATGACACTCGGGTTCTCATGACCAATGATCCTCCTCCTTGACATCGGCAACACGCACACGCACCTCGGCATCGCGGATGCCCGGCGCGTCGTGCGGAGGGAAGACATCCCCACCGTGGGCTGGCGCGACGGCTCGGCATCAGGACGCGTGTGGCATTTCGTCCGGCAGCGCGGGATCGAAGGTGTGAGTTTCTGCAGCGTCGTGCCAGGGGCGAACGCTGCGGTCCGAACGCTCTCGAGGAAATTGTTCGGGGTCACGCCGTTCCAGCTCACGCACGAGACCGTGCGCGGCATTGGCGTGAGGTATCCGCAACCGCACACCATCGGGCAGGACCGCCTCGCCAACGCGCTTGCCGCGCTTCGGCGCTTCGGCGCGCCGGTGGTCGTGGTGGACTTCGGCACGGCGGTCACGTTCGACGTGGTGGACCGCCGCGGCGATTACGTCGGCGGAATCATCGCCCCCGGGCTCGCGGCGATGACGGACTACCTGCATGAGAAGACCGCCCTGCTGCCGCGAATCCAGATTCGCGAGGAACGCGCCGTGGTCGGCAAGAACACCGAACAGGCGATGCTCATCGGCGCGGTGCGCGGCTACCGCGGCCTGGTGCGCGAACTCATCGGCGAACTCAAGCGCGAGCTCAAGAGCCCGCGCCTGCCGGTGGTCGCGACGGGCGGCTGCGCGAAGCTCATCGCGGCTCGCTTGCGCGAGATCACGGCGGTGGACCCGTCGCTGACGCTCGAAGGACTGCGTCTGGCGTGGCCCGGGAACCCGCTTGAATCCTGAATCCTGAAGCTCGAAACTCCGCGCCGCATGAACCGCATCGAAGCGCGTTTCGCCCGGCTGAAGACCGGAGGCCGCAAGGGTCTCGTCATTTACATCGGCGCCGGCGACCCAGATCTCGAAGCCACGCGCAATCTCGCGCTCGCCTTCGACAAGGCCGGCGTGGACGTGCTCGAACTGGGCGTGCCGTTCAGCGACCCGCTCGCGGACGGGCTCGTGAACCAGCTCGCCGCACAGCGCGGGCTCGAGTCCGGCACCACGCCACCGAAGTTGCTGGCGACGATTGCCGCCATCCGGCGCGAGTCGGAGATTCCCATCGTCCTCTACGTCTACTTCAACATCCTCCACCGGCGCGGCGCCGGGGCGTTCATCGCGGACTGCGCGGCCGCGGGTGTGGATGGCTTGCTTGTGCTCGACCTGCCGCCCGAGGAAGCCGACGACTACGAGCGCCTCATGAAGACCGCCGGCCTTTGCGCCATCTGGCTCGTCGCGCCAACGACACCTGAAGGGCGCATTGAGAAGATCGTGCGGCGCGCCACGGGCTTCATCTACTGCATCTCGCGCGAGGGCGTGACGGGCATGCAGGCGCAAGTCTCCACCACCCTCGGCGACATGACGGCCAAGATTCGCAGGCACACGCCGCTGCCCGTCGCGGTCGGCTTCGGCATTTCGAACCCTGAACAGGCGCGCCTCGTCGCGTCGCACGCCGAGGCGATCGTCGTGGGCAGCGCGGTCGTGAACCAGATCGCCGAGCAAGGGAAATCGCCCGAGCTTGTGCCGCGGGTCGCGGCGTTCGTGAAATCGCTCGCCGACGCGGTGAAGTCGAACTGATCGCGGATTTCACGGATTCACCCGGCTTCGTCACCGGGCTTGATTGGTTGGCGTCGGTGGTGAAGCCTTGGCGGGAACAAATGAAAGCGAACACTGCAAGCAAGGACCGGTTCGTCATCATCATGGCCGGCGGGCGCGGCGAGCGCTTCTGGCCCGTGAGCCGGGAGAAGGCCCCCAAGCAGCTCATCAAGCTGCTCGGTGACCGCTCGTTCCTGCAACAGGCCGTGGACCGCTGCGCGCCGCTCGTGCCGGCGAGGAACATCCTCGTGATCACCAATGAGGCGCAGGCCGCCGAGGTGCGGCGGCAGTTGCCCAAGCTGCCGAAGGAAAACGTCATCGCCGAACCATGCGGGCGCGACACGTGCGCCGCGGTCACGCTCGGCGCGGCCATCGTCGGCGCGCGCGCCACGACAGCCGTGATGGCGGTGCTGCCCGCGGATCACGTCATCCCGGGGGAAAAGAAGTTCCAGCAGGTGCTCGCGGACGCCTTCGACCTCGCGGGTCGCGGGCAGGCTATCGTGACCATCGGCATCAAGCCCACCGAGCCGGCGACGGGCTACGGCTACATCCGCACCGGCATCGAATTGCCGCCGCCCGCGGGCGTGAAGAAATACAAGACCACGTTCTTCAAGGCCGAGCAGTTCGTCGAGAAGCCCGACTACGCGAGAGCGCTCGACTACGTGAACAGCGGCCAGTATCGCTGGAACGCCGGCATGTTCGTGTGGTCGTTTGTCACCGTCACCAACGGCCTCATGATGCACCAGCCCGAGATGTTTGCGGCGTGCCAGCGATGGTTCGAGGCGGCGAAGTCGCCTGCCAAGCTCCACAAGGCGCTCGCGAAGGAATACCCTGGCATCAAGCGCATCTCCATTGACTACGCGCTGATGGAGAAGGCGCAGAATGTCGTCGTCGCCGATGGCAGCTTCGACTGGGACGACTTCGGTTCGTGGAACGCCCTCGCCCGCCACCTCAAGGCCGACCCCGAGGGCAACTGCGCCGTGGGCGACTTCATCCACGTCGACGCCGCGCGCAACATCATCTACGACGCCCGCACCACGAACCGCACGCCCATCGCCGTCGTCGGCTTGCGCGACGCCGTTTTCGTCGCGACCGACGATGCCGTGCTGCTCGCGCACAAGAGCCAGTCGCAGAAAGTTCGCGAGCTCGTGAAGAAACTCGCCGACGACGCAAAGCACAAGAAGCTCGTCTGAAGCCCGCGGCGGTTTCGTTTGGCGTGCGGGATTCGCGTTTTCAAGACGGCCGCGTTGCCGTTGAATCCCCACGCGTGAGTGTTGAGCCCGATCAAGTCGCCGAACGAGACGAGCCTCGGCCGGCCTGGCAGCCGTTCAGCTTCGGCGGCGTGGCTGCTTTCGCAGACGCCTCGACCGGGCGGCTCCTTGTCGCGCAGCTCATTTTCTCCCTCGTCGCCGCCGGGTGCTTCATGGCGTTCCTTGCGCTGGCCTGGGTGCCGGTGATTCGCGAGGCATCGCACGCACTGCCCGAAGCCGCAGCAATCTCCGGCGCGAAGCTTCAATGGCCCGGCGACCAACCCGTGCTGCTTTCCGAAGGCTCCAGGCTTGCCATCGTCGCCGACCCGGGCGACGCGGCCACGGCCGGCCGCGCCGCCGACTTGCAACTCGAACTCTGCTCGACGCGCCTGCGGCTCCGGTCCGAACTCGGCTATGTCGAGTGGCCGTATTCCGCCGGGTGGCGCGTTTCGCTCGGTCGCGCGGACGCCGTGCCGTGGTGGGGAGCGCGGCAACCGTGGTTCGTGGCGCTCGCGGGCGCGGCGTTGGTCGCCAAGCTGTTCGCCGCGTGGTGGCTGCTCGCGATGGTCGTCGCGCCCGTGGCGCGGGCGCTCGCATTCTTCGGCGACCGCGCCGCGACGTGGCCGGGTTGCATGCGTCTCGCCGGCGCGGCCTGGCTTCCCGGTTCGCTGGTCATGTCGCTCGCCATCCTGCTCTACGGACTCGAGGCGCTCGCGCTGCCGGGGCTCGCCTTCGCCGTCGTCTCGCACGGATTCATCGGTGCGGTCTATCTGTGCGGCGCGCCGTTCCGCCTTGCGAAGATCTCCACCGTGAAATCGGCGCCGGCGAAAGGCGTGAACCCATTCGCGGCGCCACCGGACGGACCCGCGTCCCCAGCCGAGCCGCCGGCACCGCCCGCGGCCGCGTCGTAGCCCGGCACATCACCGTCGCGGCATCCCCACCGACCCGCCGCCGGCTGCCGTTACTTTTTCCCCACCGCCAACTGCACCGGCTCGGACCAGTGGCTCCAGCGGCCCGTGGTGTCCTTGTAGCGCGCGCGGACGCGATACACACCGCCAGGCGCGAGCGCGGACTTGCCGGGGCGAATCTGACGGTCCGGCGTCGTGATCGGCAGGCTCTCCCAATGCGGCTCGATCTCGTAGCGCCACGGCTTGCCCGCCGCGAAGCCTTCGATGCCCGGCGAACTGATCCGGCCGACGCGCCACTGCACGGCGGCGAACGTGCTCGCCTTCACCGGCGACTCGAACGGGCTCACCTCGAACGCGCGGTCGCCTTTCTTCACGTCTTCGCGCAGCGCGCGCACGGTCGGTCGCGCGGGGATCGCGTCGTCGCGCGACTCCCACCACAAGTGGCCCCAGCCGTAGCCGAGCACGTTGCCGTCATTGGGCGCGTAGTTTCGTTGCGGGCGCATGTCGGTGCAGAACTCGCTGATGAATTTGCAGAAGCCCGCAAGGTCGGGTGTTGCGAGTGTCCGGCCGAACTCGCCGCCCATCATGCCCTGCCGCGCGGGGTTGCGGTAGAAGGCGCCCTTGTCGCCCGTGCGCGGGTGCCAGTTCCACATGGCCATGTCGAGTTCGGCCCACGTGCGCTCTTGGCCGGCCGGGCGCAACACGCGCGCAAGTTCCTCGACGAGTTGCCCGATCTGCCCGCCCGCGGGCGAGGCGTCGGCGCAAAAGAGGTCGAGGATTTCGCGCGCGCGGTTTTTGTATTCCAGCCGGATGGCCGGATGATCGAGGCACCGCGCCTGGTCAATGATCCCCGGCCAGTGCGTGCGCGCGATGAACATCATGTCGAGGTCCCACGGCACGGGCGACCACGGGCCGCCGCGCGGGTGATAGAGGAAGTGGTTCGCGCCGTGGCGCAGGTCCACGTTGGACACGACGCGATTGATGGCGTGAAAGCTGAAGTAGCGCGGCAGGTCGAGGTTGTCGCGCCACCACTTCTCCTGTGTCGTCGAGCGCGAGCCGTGCATGAAGTCGTTGAAGTCGCCGCCGTTCGCGGGCATGCCACCGCCGAGATGCTTGCGGCCGGTCTCGGGGCTGTAAGTGCTGCCGTCGGGCAATCCGCGTTCCTTCAGCCATGCCCCGTCGGCGTCCTGCACGACAAGATACAGGCCCCACAAGTCGCCTTCGAACTGGTTCATCAAATTCGCCTCGTCGGCGCGGGAGATGACGCGCCACTGAATCCAGTGCGTCCCGGGGCTTGGCACGCCCGCGAGGTGATACGCGCGGAAGGACACCGCCTCATCGAGCCCGGCCATGCCGCGGTTGATCTGCACCCACGGGCTCGAGCATCCGCTCAGATTCAGGTGGTTCCACGGCCGCGCGTAGGGCTGGTTCCAGTGGTTGCGCGGGAGGAATTCGTGTGTGTCGTTGAAGTGGATGCCCCACTTGTTCTTGCCGCTGACGTGCGTGCTGGCCTGGCCGCGGTTCTGGAATTGGACGTGATCCAACACGCGCCCGTCGCTCACAAACGTGCCGGACAACCGCCGTTTGTTGTAGGCGCCGTCCCACTGGCTCCGCTCGACGTCGCTGTGATTCGCGATCAAGTGATACGCGGGCAACGTGCCGAGAAACTCCGGCGTGAACGTCCACGGCGCGGTCTTGCCCGGCTGGCTCGCGCCGGTCCACGCGGGAATGCCGTCGTAACAGAACCACGCGAAGTTGGGCGATGGATCGTCCTCGAACGGAACCACCGTGGCGGCCTCCGGCTGCTCGACGCGAATCCGGTAGCGCACCAGCCGGCGATGGCGTTGGACTTCGCCCGGCACAGTCGCCGTGAAATTGCCGCGGCCATCGCCGCGCATCGGGAATTCGCGCCACGACTTCGCGAACTCGGCGTCAGTCTTGCGGATGTAGCGGCCCGGTTCGACCCCCTGGACCTGAAGCACCGCGTTCGTGACCGCGCGCGGCTCGGTGAGCCTCAACGTGACCACGACATCCTGCCCGGAACGCGGCTGCGGCGGTGAGTGCGCCACGGATTCCACCGCAGGCGGGGGCAACTCGGTGAACACGGAATTGGTCCTGCCCGGAGTGGGCGGCGCGACTTTTCCACCACCGATGCGAAAACCCGATGCGCGCCACGAGTTCGGAAGGTTTCCCGCGAGCGCCGGATGCACCCGCTCGAGCGACGAACCCGCGCCCGCCGAGGCCGTGGGCCACGGGAAGCCCGTCTTGTAGCGCACCTCGTCCGCAACGCGGCCTTGCGAATCGCGCAACGTGAGGCGCTCGCCGTTGTTGCCCAGCGCCGCGCCAAACGGCCCCGCGGGCGCGAAGCCGAACTGACGCCCGAACGCGGCCGGGTCCCCAGCAACGACTATGAAGCCGCCCGCCGGAATGGCGGACGTGCCGGTGAACCTATACTTGTCGAGCGTCCATCCCGCGAGGCTGACCTCGCGCGGGCCGGGGTTGTGAAGCTCGACGAACTCCGTCGCGCGTTTCTCCGCCGGTTCGAAGTGGATTTCGTTGATAACGATGCGCTCGGGCGGCGGCCCCTTCGTCGCAGCGAGGGTCGAAAGCATCAACGTCATGAGGAAGACGTGGGCCGCGAATTTCCGGCCTCGCCGATCCGTCGCGTCCGGACCGCTCGTTCCTGATCCTAATCCTAATCCTCGTGCCGAACCGGCGGCGCGGGGAAGATTAGGACTACGATTACGATTGGGTTTACGAGAGAAGTTCATCGGGCGGCCAGCAGCGAGCGCTCGCGCCGGCGAAGGCTTCGCTCGCGTTTGCTGAGTTCTGCGCGAAGCAGTTCCTCCGCAGACCAGCCCTTCGCCTGGGCGGATGCAGCGAGGTCGAACAGGCTCTTCGCGATCTGCGCCCTGGTCCACTTCGCGCCGGCGGTGGTCACGGTTGCGAGCTTCGCCTTGCGCGACTTTTTCACGAGCTTCTCGGCGCGGAGCAGCGCGGGCAGGTGCTTCGGGATGCCGTCGAGCGCGCTCGGGCGCGCGTGCCGCGTGCCGTGCTTCTCGGCGCGCTTGATCCTGTCCCAGTTCGCCCAGACTTCATTCACGTCCTTGACCTTTACATCGCCGAAGACGTGCGGGTGGCGGCGGATGAGCTTGTCGGTGATGCGGCGCGCAACCGCCTCGAAGTCGAACGCGCCCCGCTCGCGCGCGAGCTGGCAGTGGAAGACCACCTGCAGCAGCAGGTCGCCGAGTTCCTCGGCCATCTCGTGGTCGTCGTGGGCTTCAATCGCGTCCATGAGCTCGTAAACCTCCTCGACGGCGTGAAAGCGCAGCGTCATGTGGTCCTGCTCGCGATCCCACGGGCAACCGTCCGGCGCGCGCAGGCGGCGCATGACTTCGAGGAGAGCGTTGATGGCGGGGCGTTTCATCGGGGGAATTCGATGGGACGGAAGGGACTCGTGTGACCGATGGGTCTCATGAGTCCGCCGGTCTCATGCTGCGGGTGGGGGAAACACGAGCCGCCTCCCCTGCGCGCTCGCGGCATACACTGCATCGATCAACTCCAGCGTCGTGAGCACGGTGCGCGGCGTGTTGCGGCAGGCTTTCGTGTCGCCGCGCGCGGCGGCAGCCCAGTCTTGCAGGAGCGCGACCGTTCGGGCGCCGCCGTAGCCGGGGACTTTGTTCGGCGGCAGCGCGAAGACTTCCTCCATCGCGTGAAACTGCGGCTGCGGACCGTGAATCTCGAGCACGCCGCCGGTGCCGGGACGGTTCGGCTCCCAACGCACCCAGCGCTCCGAGCCGCGCAAGGTCCAGCCCCATTCGCCCGTCCAGCGCGGAAGCCAGTAGCCGCCGGTGAACGTCGCCAGCCCGCCGCCGCTCAAGTCGAGCAGCGCGGTGCCACCGTCCTCCATCGCCGTCGGCGTCGCGCCGAACACGCCCACGCGCGCGGTCACTCCCGTGACGTCCTGCCCGGTCACGTAAGGCAGCAGGTCGAGATAATGGCAGCCGAGCCAGTTAAAAAAACCGCCGCCGCTCACCTCCGCGTCGAAGAGGTAGTGGTCCGCGCCGCGCCGCGCGATGTCGCTCGTCACGCAGGTCATCTCGATGCTGATGAGCTTGCCAAAGCGCCCGTCGACGATCATCGCGCGCAATCGGTTGGCGAGGTCGTCATAGCGCCACAAGTAGCCCGATTGGAACGCCACGCCCGCGCGCGCGACGGCTTGCATCGCCTCGCGCACGGCGGACGCAGAGCCCGCGGCGGGTTTCTCGACCAGGACGTGCTTGCCGGCGGCGGCAAGCCGCGCGATGGCCCCCGGCGCACGGTCGTTCGGCAGCGCGACCACGGCGGCGTCGAAGTGGTGCGCGCCCTTCGCGAGGAGTTCGTCGAGCGACGCAAACCGCGGCAGGTGCGCGAGACGCTCCTCGAGGCTTTCGACCGTCCCCGGGAATTCGGTCGCGAGCGCCGTGATCTCCAGGTCGCGCGGCGCTTGGGCGATGGACTCGCGCCATCCCGCGCCGTGGGGATGGTCCACGCCGACGAACGCGACACGCAACGGCTGGCTCATGCGGCGAGGGTGCGGGAGTGTCGGCAGCGCGTCAAACGCAACGTGGTTTGGTTCGTCCGGGCCGTGGCCTTCGAGAATCGCCGCTCGATGGCGGGGATGGACTGCGGCTGGCGATCGCGCACAGGCCGGGCAACACCTCACGCCATGAATGTGCTCGTCGTCGAAGACAACGCCCCGCCCCGCCGTGTGTTGACTTCGACGATCGAGGCGCTCGGTTACAAGGTGACCACGGTTGAGACCCGAGGTGCACCGGCTTGGCGTCGAGGAACCGTGACCGGCGCAGTCCGGCGCCACGTGCGCCAGCCGCTTTACTTCCCGAGTTTGTAAAACTCCGCCGCGTTCGAACCCATCACCTTGCGCCGCGTTGCCACGGGGAACGGCGCGAGGAAGTCCGCGACGAGAGCGTGGACCTGCGCGTAGCTGCCGGCGAGCGTGCACACGGGCCAGTCGGAGCCGAACATCAGCCTGTCCCCGCCGAACGCCTCCCACGCAACGTCGAGATACGGGCGGAAGTCCGCAGGCTGCCACGCGCGCCAGTCCGCCTCGGTGACCATCCCGCTGAGCTTGCACATCACGTTCGGGAATCTCGCCAGTTCGCGGAACTGCTCGCGCCACGGCGAGAGTTCGCCCCGCTTGATGAACGGCTTGCTCAAATGGTCGAGCACGAAGGGCTGATCCGGGAATTGCCGCGCGACTTCGATGGCCGCCGGGAGTTGCCCCGGAAATGTGAGCAGGTCGTAGGTGAGGTCGAACTGCCGCAGCCTGCCCAGCCCGCGCAGGAACGCCGGACGCAGCATGAAGTTGTCGTCCGGCTCGTCCTGCACCACGTGACGGACGCCGACAAACTTCGGATGTTTCGCGAGCGGCGCGAGTTGCTCTTCGACGCGATCATCCTGCAAGTCCACCCAGCCCACGACTCCCGCGATCGACGCATCGCGGTCTGCGAGTTCAAGCAGCCAGCGCGATTCCTCGGGAGATTGCCGTGCTTGCACCACGACCGAGGCGCCAACCCCCGCGGGCGCCCGCTCGCGCGCGAGGTCGGCGGGCAGATAATCGCGCCGCAATGCCGCGAGCGGCCCGGTCATCCACGGATACTCCGCGGCGCGGTGAATCCAGAAATGCTGGTGGGAATCAATCGTCATGCGCGCAGCTTGGGCCACGCGCGCGGATGGAATCAAGCGCGCCGCCATCCGCGCATTGGCGCGCCGGAATGCAGAATACAGCTTGCCCGCGTGTCGCGCCGTGATAGCTTCCCGTCGAACCCACATCCGCTGGAATGAACACACGTTCAGCACCGCAGCCACGCACCGGCTTCACCCTGATCGAACTGCTCGTCGTCATCGCCATCATCGCGATCCTTGCTGGCTTGTTGCTGCCCGCCATGGCGGGCGCGAAGGAAAAATCCAAGCGCGCCTCGTGCCTCAACAACCTCCGGCAGATCGGGCTGGCCATCAATATTTACGCCGGGGACAACAACGACCGTTACCCAAGCGGTGCGCGCAACGACAATTCGTTCCACGCCACGTTCGTGCACCTGACGATCTACACGAATGCGTTCCTGCGCGGCGGCTTCGACACGAACACGATGGCTTGCCCGAACAAGCGCGACTGGATGCGCTTCCAGGCCGGCACCGGCATGCGCATCGGCTATTACGTGCTGTGGGGTTATCCGACCGAGAACGATACGCGGGCGCGTGACGCGACTTACGCCCGCCCCACGACCACGCCGTGGGACAGCCCGAAGTTCACGCAGGATCAAGGCAAGCACCACGTCCTCGCCGCCGATGTCATCGAGAGAGGCACGGCCACACCGGTTTCCAGCTCAGCGTCGCACGGTCCGACCGGTGCGGTGAACAGCAACACCGGGTCCACGCCCGAGCCCGAGCAGATCAAGACTGCCGGCGGCAACGTCGCGCTCCCCGACGGCTCCGCGCATTGGCGCAAGATGGAAGTCATGGCCGCGCGCAACGTGCGGTGGAGCGGCACGCCCCCCGCGCCGCTGACCACCATCATCGGATACTGGTGACCGGCCGCACGGTCCTCAGCCATTGACCGCCCGGCGCCGCGTGACCATGCTGCGGGCATGAAAGCCCGATACGCTCATCCGTTGCGTCCCGTTTCCCGCCGCAGGTTCGCGCAGTCCGCGCTCGCCGCGACCGGCGCGGTGCTCGGCTTCCCCGCCATCGCGCGGATGCAGAATCCCAACAGCAAGATCGCCATGGCCATCATCGCGTGCGGCGGGCGCGGCGCCGCGAACATGGGCGGCGTCGAAAAATCCGAATACATCGCCGCGGTCTGCGACGTGAACCAGCGCGCGATCGACGCCGCGAAGATGAAGCACCCGCAGGCCGCGGCGTTCACCGACTTCCGCAAGGTCTTCGACCATGCGAAGGACTTCGACGCCGTCACGGTCAGCACGTGCGAGCACACGCACGCCTTCGCGGCGATGATGGCCTTGCAGGCGAACAAACACGTCTATTGCGAGAAACCGCTCACTTACAACATCTGGGAGGCGCGCAAAATCCGCGAGGCCGCCGCCGCGCGCCCGAAGCTGGCGACGCAGATGGGAATCCAGATTCATTCGAGCGAGAACTACCGGCGCGTGGTTGAGATCATCCAGGCCGGCGTCATCGGGAAGGTCCGCGAGGCGCACGTGTGGGTGTCGCGCGCGTGGGGTTTGCAGAGCAAGGAAGCCTCGGACCGCAACAAGGATATCGTGTTCGTCACCGACCGGCCGAAGGAGGCGATGCCCGTTCCCGCGCATCTCGACTGGGATTTGTGGCTCGGCCCCGCGCCCGAGCGGCCGTTCCACGAGGTCTATTTTCCCGGGCCGAAGTGGTATCGCTGGTGGGATTTTGGCAACGGCACGATGAGCGACCTCGGCTCGCACTTCAACGACCTGCCGTTTTGGGCGCTCAAGTTGAAGGCGCCGCTCACCATCGAGGCGATCGGCCCGACGCCGCACGTGGAGATCGCACCGGCGTCCATGTCCGCCACCTACGAATACGGCCCGCGTGGCGAGATGCCCGCCGTAAAGCTCACGTGGCATCAGGGCGAAAACAAGCCCGACCTCTGGACGCAGAAGAAGATTCCGCAATGGGGCAGCGGCCACCTGTTCATCGGCGACAAGGGAATGCTGCTATCCGATTACGGCAAGTATCTGCTGCTGCCGGAGGCGGATTTCGCGGGCTTCAAGCCGCCCGAGCCGACCATCCCGCGCGTGAAAAGCCACTACGACGACTGGCTCACCGCCATCCGCAACGGCACGCAACCGCACGCGAACTTCGAGTATTCCGGCTGGCTCACCGAGGCGAACCACCTCGGCAACGTCGCCTTCCGCGCGGGCAAGAAAATCGAGTGGGACGCCGCAAACCTCCGCGCGAAGAACGCGCCCGAGGCACAGCGCTTCATCCAACGAGAGTATCGCAAGGGGTGGAAGCTGGGTTGACGGCCGCACCTGACCCGATCACTTCGCCCGGCCGGGCCGAGCCTGCGCCCGTCGCGGGCGTCGGAGATCAAGCGATCAAGCCGCCACCCGGCCAGCGCGTGGCGACGTGGTTCGTGGTGAGCGCAAAGAAACCGGAGACGCGCGGGCGGCTGGCGTCGGAAGAATTCCCACGCAGTTTTGTCGGCCTTGAATCGCCGTTCGTCCGCCTTCGGCAGATGGCGCGGCGATGCCCGCGAATCAGGGCTTCATGCCAGGCGAAGGCGCGACGCCCGTGACTTCGAAGGACCAGTTCATCCGCATGACAGCGCTGCCGTCCCTCGCGGGCAAAGAAGTCGCGACGTGGCGCGTTGACGTGAAGGCGCTGCGCGAGGGCGACACGCGTTTCCGCGTGGACCTCTCGCGCGACCAGCTTCGCACGCCTGTGACCCGCACCGAGGCGACGCAGCAGTGTTGGGGCGCTGGTTTAGAAGCTGAGCTTGAACCCGCCGAAGATCCCGAGTCGCGGAGCGGGGAACTGCGCGGCCTGCTCGTATTTCACGTCGGTGAGGTTTTCCGCCCGAATCCAAAGCTGCGCCTGTTCCGTAAACTGGTATCGCGCCGCGGCGCGAACCACGACGTAGTCCTGCCCGTGCTCGCGCGTCGTCGTGAAAAATGGGTCGGTGTAAAAGTCGGTGCGGCCGCTCACGAGTTGCGCGCCCGCGCTCAAGGTGAGTGTCTTCATCGGTCGAGCCGCCACGTCGAGCGTGGCCGTGTGACGCGGGCGCCGGACAAGCCGCAAGGTCGTCGCGAGGTCACGGGCGGTCAGATACGTGTAGCTGGCGCGGGCTTCGAGTCCGTCGAACGGCTTGAGCGATGCGCCCGCCTCGACGCCTTCGGTCAGAGCGCCGGCTACGTTCGCGGGCGCGCCGAACGGCGCGCCCGGCCGCGGCGTCGGGTCGAACGAGATGAGGTTGTCGATTTCATTCCGGAACCATGTCGCGCCGAGCTTGAGTCGGCCGCCGGCGAGCGGTTGCTCGAATCCCGCCTCCCATCCGAAGCTGCTCTCGGGTTGCAACGTGACGTTGTAGCCGAAGACGCCGGGGAAAAAGAGGTCGCCCTGCGCCGGCGGGCTGAACGCGCGCGCCACCGCGGCGAACACGCGCGTCTCGGTTCCGGGGACACGCGCGGACATCGCCTGCCGCCACGTGGTCGCGCCCGGATAATCGGAGTAGTGATCGTGCCGCACGGAATTCACGAGCGTGACCCGTGGCAGCGGACTCCACTGGCTCTGCGCGTAAAGGCCGAAGCTCGTCGTGTTGAGATGGATGTCCTCCTCGCCCGTGTTGTTGATTTGCGAGAACGTGAGGTCTTGCAGCGCGGCGCCAAACGTGAGCTTCCACCGGTCGGTGACGGTCCAGTTCAACTGTCCTTCGACGAGTTGTGAGACGTTTCGTTGCTGGTCGTCGGAGCCGCCGAATAGCGTGAACACCGAGCGTTGATACTGGTGCTCGAAGCCGTAGTAGAGGCGCGCCTCGATGGAATCGGACGGATTCCACTCGATGCCGGGCGAGAGATTCACGACTTCACGCCGGAGGAACGCGCCGGGATCGGGGAAGGTCGTCGAGCCCGGGCTGCCCGCGTCGCTCTGGTGGAATGCGCCTTTCAAATCGAGATACGCCGCGTCGTTCGCTTCCCAGCCGGTCGAGCCGCGCAACGTGGTGAGTCGGTAGCGATCGTTCGCGCGGTCGTAATCCGAGTCCTGTCGCGACGCGCTGAGCGCATAATCCCATGGCCCCGTCGCGCCGCGTGTCGCGAGGCTTTCGCGGAACGTGCGGAAGCTTCCGGCCTCGAACGCGACTTCGTGCTCGGGTGCGCGAAGGCCGCGCCCGCTGCGCGTGAGCGCATTCACGACACCGCCGATTGCTTCGCCGCCGTAAAGCGACGACACGGGCGAGCGCATCACTTCGACGCGGTCCACGTTGTCGAGGGTGAGGCTGGCCCAATCGTAGCCGCCGAGGATGTTCGGCGTCTGGCGGCGGCCATCGATCGTGAGCAACGTGTGCTTGCCCTGCGTGCCGCGCGAAAACACGGTCGTCGTCTGGCCCGGCGTGCCTGTGCGCACGACGGCGAGGCCGTTGATGAGGTCGAGCGCGTCCGCGAGTGTCGTGATGCCTCGCGCGTCGGCCTCCGCGCGCGTCACGACGGAGACCGATGCTGCGACGCGGTCCGCCGGCTCGGCCGTGCGCGTGGCGGTGACGACGACTTCCTGCAGGCGGGCCGGCGGATTGGTGGGCTCTTGCGCGAAGGCACTTGTCGCTGCGAGCGCGAGCGCGAGCCGCGCGCCATGTCGCGCCAGACCTTGAACCCCGAACTCCGAACCTGGAACTCTGAACGTTGAACTCGAAACGCGATACAGTTTCTTCATGACTGGTCTCCTGAAAGTCCGCGCGAAGCGGACGGGGGGTTGTTGCGAGACCAGGCGGGGCTGAAAACGAAGACGCCTCCAGACCCCGGCAAAGGCGAATGAAGGCGTGCGCAAATCACTCTGCGAATCCGGACCGCACTCGCGGACCGGCTGGCCTCATCCTTCTCTTGTCGGAGAAGTGTCCCGCGCGAGCGGGACGGACGAGCACGACCGGACCGGTATCCTGACTCCGGGGCTTGACCTCGCTCCCGCCTTCCCGCGCTGACGCGGTGGCTTTGGGAATCTGTAGCCCCTCACAGTGGCGAAACCGTCCCCGATTCTCACGGGGTTCCCTGTCATCCGGCTGTGGGAACGGGCACGAGGCCCGTGATTCAATGAACTGGGTCCGTGGTAATCGAGGCGAGCACCGAAGCCAAGCGGAATGTCGGTGCCGGCAAAATCAAACAGGCGGTGCGACGGCCGAACCCGCGGCTGTTCCGACTCGACTCGGCGTGCCTTGCGTTGAACCCACCCGTGCCTGATACTGCGCCCGTGAACGTCACGCAACTCACGAACCAGTTGCTCGCGTCTTACGCGCGCATCGGGGGCATCAACCATCTCGACGGCAAAAACTTGCCGAGCAAGACGGCCATCACCGGCATCACGGTGGATTTGGTGCGGTTGCTTTTCCCGGGATTCTTCGATGAGAAGCCGCTCCACAGTTACGAGCTGAAAGTCGAGACGGCCGCGTTGATGGACTCCGTGCTGGGCAGGCTCGAGGACGAGATTTACAAGAGTCTCGAATACGCCGCGCCCGCCGGGTCGAAGAAAAGAGACTTCCGGCCCGAGGCGCGCGGCCTGACGGTGGAGTTCCTGGCCAAGTTGCCGGCCTTGCGTGAACTCCTTCAGACAGACGCAGAAGCCGCATACAACGGTGACCCCGCGGCCCTGAGCAAGGACGAGGTGATCGTGGCGTATCCGTTCGTGGAGGCGATTGCCGTGCAAAGGCTCGCCCACCAACTGTTCCTCAGCCATGTCCCGCTCATCCCGCGCATCATGACCGAGTGGGCTCACGGGCGCACGGGCATGGACCTTCACCCCGGCGCGCGCATCGGAACTCACTTCTTTGTGGATCACTGCACTGGAACCGTCGTGGGCGAAACCAGCGTGATCGGAAACCATGTGAAGATGTATCAAGGTGTCGGTCTTGTGGCGCGCTCTCTCTCAGGCGGGCAGGCGCTGCGAGGGCAGAAGCGCCATCCGACTCTGGAGGACCATGTCACGATTTACGCGGGGGCGACGATCATGGGTGGTGACACCATCGTCGGCGAGGGCAGCACGATCGCCGCGAACGTGTTCCTCACGTCGTCCGTTCCACCGCACTCGCTCGTGTTGAGCGAAGAAGTGAAAGTCCGCGTCCTCAACAAAAAGGGGCGCGCCAAGGGCGCCGCCGCCCCACGCCGTTCGGACTTCGAAATCTGAACCGATTCCGCCGGGCAAGTGGTTTTGCAAATTATCCTTGCACTGAGACTCAGTCTCATCTAATTCAACGCGCGCCTGAGATTGATTCTCAACAACAATTCTTCCGAACAATGAACACGAACCTTGTTTCGCGATTCCTCGGCCCCCTCGGCACGGCCCTGATGCTTGATGGCCTCGGCGGTCAGTGTTCGCAGGCGCAGACGAATGACACAGCCAGCATCATCGCCGAGTTGCAGAAGCAAGTGGCCGCGTTGCGCGAAGAAGTTGATCGCCTGAAGTCGGCGCGCACGACGAACAAAGCCGGAGGGCACGCGGGCGACCGGGAACCATCTGCCACCGGGCTTAAGATCGGCTTCTACGGCGAGTCGAAGTATCGGTTTCCCGAGTCCGGTGCGAACGCATTCGACGCGCACCGATATGTGCTCGCGCCGAGCTACCGGATCAATGACTGGCTCTCGTTTCACTCCGAGATCGAGTTTGAGCACGGCGGCGTGGACGAAACCGTGAACGGCGGGCGCAACCGCTTCGACGGCGCATTCGAAATCGAGCAGTTCTACGTGGACCTGCTGCTTCACGAACGCTTCAACATCCGCTCGCTCGGCATCGACCTCGTGCCCGTCGGTCGCATCAACCTCCATCACGAACCGACAACATTCTACTCGACCGAGCGACCGGAACTGTATCGCGAGATCATCCCGAGCACGTGGTTCGAACCGGCGGTAAGCGTGTTCGGCAAGCTCACCGACTCGCTGGATTACAAACTCACGCTCTCGGCGGGGCTTGAGGATTCGATCGCGACACCGAGTTCGGCCGCGACGGCGACGCGCCCCGCGGGCTTTGCAGAGCCCGGCATCACGGGTCGTGGCGGCGTCCGCGATTCGCGGCCGCGCGCGCGCCGGGCGGACGTCAACAGCCTCGCCTACGCCGGCCGCCTGAGTTACCACGGCCCGCCGGGACTCGACGCGAGCACGTCGTTTTACGTCACACAAGTCAAGGGACCCGCGGCCAACGCCACGCTCGCCCTGTTCGACGTCGAGGCTGTGTATCGCGTGCCGAAGACCGGCCTCGAACTCCGCGGCGACTTCGCCTACTGGCACATTGGCAGCCCGCAGAATCTCGTGGTGAACAACAACACCTCGACAACCGACAACGTCGGCGACGCAATCTTCGGCTGGTATCTCGAAGCCGCGTATCACCTCTCGCCCGAAGCGTGGCGCAACGGCCGTTTGCAAGACGCCGACATCGTGCCCTTCGTCCGCTACAGCTCGATCGTCACGCAGACCGGACTCGCCACGCCCGGCGTCGAGGAGGACAACGGCCGCGCGAACAAGGACTTCGTCACCACGGGCGTCGCGTGGTTCTTGAATTCAAACTTTGTGCTCAAGTTCGACTGGCGCCACAACCTCAATGGCTCGACCGCATCGAAGACCGATGCCAACGCGCAGGATTATTTCCAGATCGGCGCGGGGCTTTCGTTCTAATACCGGGTGATCATGCCCAACGTGAAGACCACTCCAACGGTTCGGCTTCTCGCCGCGTCGTTCATGTTCCTTGTGAGCGCTGCGAGTGTCCAAGCCGAGCGCTACCTGACCGTGGACGAGGCTCGAAAGCTCGCGTTCCCGGCCGCTGACCGTTTCGAAGAACTCACGGTGCGCTTCACCCCCGGGGAGTCCGCGGCCATCGAGAAGAAGTGCGGGGCGAAGCCGCGCAACGCCGGCAACCGCTGTCTGGTGGCTCGAAGCGGAACCAATTTGCTCGGCGTGCTCTTCCTCGATCAAGTTCTCGGCAAGCACGAGATGATTGACTACGCCGTCGCCATCGCGCCCGACGGCAAAGTCCTGCAGGTCGAACTGCTCGAATATCGCGAGAGCCATGGACGCGAGATCCGCAGCGCAAAGTGGCGTGGCCAGTTCAAGCACAAGTCCGCCGAGTCGCAGCTTCGGCTCTACAAGGACATCTACAACATCAGCGGTGCGACCATCTCGTGCCGAAACGTGACCGAAGGGGTGCGCCGCGTGCTGGCGACTTTCGAGGTCGTGCTCAAGCCGAAGCTGAATGAGCCCGGGACTCGCACCCGCGCTGAAACGCCGTCGAAGCCGTGACCACCCGCATCGCCCAGCTCTTTGAAGTCTTCGCGCTACTTTCTTGCGCGGCTCAATCGCCCGCCATCGCCAGTGACTCACCACCTCCTCACCTGCCCACGACGCCCATCCGCCGAAGCCAGCCGCTGCTCGGCACTTTCGTCACCATCACGGCCTTTGGCGCAGACCGCGCGCAGGTCGGCGATGCGATCACGGCAGCGTTCGATGAGTTCACGCGTGTGGACGCGCTGATGAGCGTTCATCGTGCGGACAGCGAACTATCGCAACTCAACGCGCGGGCTGCGCAAACCACCGTGACCGTGTCTCCCGCGCTCTTCCGCGTGCTCAATACCGCGCAACAAATCGCCGGCGAAACCGGCGGCGCCTTTGACATCACCGTCCGCCCGCTCACGCAATTGTGGGGATTCATCTGGAAGGAATACCGGCTTCCGACGACGAACGAACTCGCGCGCACACTGCCGCTCGTCGGCCACTCGCACCTCCGACTCGATCCCGCCTCCCGAGCCGTGCGATTCAGCCGGGCGGGCATGTCGCTCGACCTCGGCGGCATCGCCAAGGGATTTGCCGTGGATTGCGCCATCGGTCGCCTGCGCGCTTCCGGCGTCACGAACGCGATGGTGAAGGCCGGCGGTGATTTGAGAGTGACCGGTCTTCCCCCTGGCGCGGATCATTGGGAAATCCAGATCGAAGACCCGGCGAAGAACGGCCAGCGCTCGTTCATCCGCCTCCGTTCGGGCGCCCTGTCCACCTCGGGGAACTACGAGAATTACTTCGAGGTGGACGGCCGCCGCTACTCGCACATCGTCAATCCGCGCACGGGCCTGCCGGTCGAGGGTGTCGCCTCGTGCACCGTGCTCGCGCCAACGTGCACGGAAAGCGACGCGTGGGCGACCGCGCTGTTTGTGCTTGGACCGGAGAAATCGGTGCGGAAATTCGGGGCGCGCTTTGCAATGCGGTTCGTCCTTCCGCCTGCCCGCGGCGGAACCGCGTGGCCGGGGGTTCAATCGAAGGATTTCCCGCTGGAACCCTGACCGGCGCTACGCATCGCGCACCGTTGCCGCGAGCGACTGCTTGAGTTGCGCGACAACCTTCTCGTGCGCGGCGTTCACCTCGGCGTCAGTCAGGGTGCGCTCGCCGTGACGGTAGGTGAAGGCATACGCCACGCTCTTGTGACCGTCGGGCACGTTCCTGCCTCGGAACACGTCGAACAACTCGACGCGCTCGAGGTTGGCGGGTTTCGCCTGCCGCACCGCGGCGAGCACGGCGTCGTGTGTCGTGCCGTCAGCCACGACCATCGCCACGTCGCGCTCGACGCTCGGATGCAGCGGCAGCGGCTTGAATGACTTCGCCGCGTTCCGGCGCGCCAGCAACTGGTCGAGATTCAACTCAGCGAGCAGCACGGCGTCGCGCAGGTCGAGGTGCCTGGCGACCGCGGGCGAGAGCTGGCCGAGTTCGCCGAGCGGCAGCTTGTCGCCGAGCGCAAGCGTGGCGGATTCGAGGAACGGGTCCGTCGGCTCGTCGCGCTTCATGAACAGCACCGGACGAACTCCAAACTGATCGAGGAATTCCTCCACGATGCCTTTGAGATCGTGGATGTCGAACTTCGCGTCGCGCTCCGCCCCGCTCCAAAAAGCCGCGGCCCGCGCGCCCGTGAGCGCGATGGCGACGCGGCGTTCTTCCGTCGGTTTCCCATCCGTCCGCTTGAACACGCGGCCTGCTTCGAACACCGCCACGTCGTTGTTCTTGCGGGAGAGATTGTGCCGCAGGATTGCAAGCAAGCCCGGCAACAGACTCGGCCGCAGAACGTCCATGTCAGAACTCAATGGATTCGTGAGGGCGACGCACTCCGCGCTCCGCACTCCGCTTGCCGCATTTCCGACGAGCGTCTGCCCCTGCGCTTCGTCGAGGCCGAGCGCGCAGAGGATTCGCCGCGCCTCGGCGATTTGGTCGTGCACGGCGTCGAACGCATTCGCGCCGACCGCGCCGCGTGGTGGCGTGGAGGGAATCTTGTCCACCCCGTGGAGCCGCGCGACTTCCTCGACGAGGTCGGCCTCGCGCTTGAGATCAACGCGAAACGCCGGGACGCGGACGGTGAGCGGCCCGGGCGGACGCGGGTCGTCGATCGGACGCGCCTTGCGCGGCGCGGACTTGAGCCCGAGCTGGCCGAGGTAGTATTCGATCTCCTCCGGCTTGAGCGCGAGACCGAGCAACTCATTGACCTTGGAGTGGCGGAGGGTGATTTCACGCGGAGAAGCCGGCGCGGGATACGCATCCACGCAGCCCTCGGCGGGCTGGCCGCCGGCGGTTTGCAGGATGAGCTGGCACGCGCGCTGGCTCGCATAGTCGGCGATGCCTACGTCACAGCCGCGCTCGAAGCGGTAGCTGGACTCGCTGCGCAAGCCAAGCGCCTTGCTCGTGCGCCGGATGTTCGTGGGCGAGAAGTAGGCGCTCTCGATGAGCACGTCGCGCGTGTCGTCGCGAATCTCCGTGTTCGCGCCACCCATGATACCGGCGAGCGCGATGCCCTTCTTCTCGTCGGCGATGAGCAGCATGTCGCGGGTCAGCGTGCGCTCCTGGTTGTCGAGCGTCTTGAACTTTTCCTCCGCCGCGGCGCGCCGCACGACGATGGTGGGCTTGCCGGCCGCGCCCTTGGCGATGAGGTGGCAGTCAAACGCGTGCAGCGGTTGGCCGGTTTCCAGCATCACGTAGTTGGTCACGTCCACGACGTTGCTGATGCTGCGGATGCCGACTTTTTCGAGTGTGGCGCGAAGCCAGTCCGGGCTCGGGCCCACCTTTACGCCGCGAATCACCCGCGCGACGTAGCGCGGGCAAAGCTCGGCGTCCTCAAGCCGCACGGTGATCTGTTCGGCGGCCTTCCCGCTGGACGATGGATACTGACCACTGGCCACTTCGGGCAGCCGCAGCGCATTCCCCGTCAGCGCCGCAATCTCCCGCGCGATGCCGATGACGCTGTTCAGGTCAGGCCGGTTTGGCGTGACTTCGAGGTCATAGGCCACATCGCTGCCCGCGCGACCGAGGTGCTCGGCGAAGGGCTGACCGACCTTCGCATCCGAAGGCAAGATGATGATGCCGTCGCCGTCTTCACCGAGGCCGAGTTCCTTCTTCGAGCACATCATGCCCTGACTGACGACGCCGAAGACCTTGCGCTCCTTGATGACGAACGGCTCCTTTTCGCCCGGTTTCAAGGGCAACGCAAAGTTTGGCAGGATGAGCGCGACCTTGTCACCCGGCTGGTGGTTTGGTGCCCCGCAGATGATGGTGCGCTCGCCGGTGCCATCGTGGACTCGGTTGACGGAGAGCTTGTCCGAGCCGGCGACCTTGTCCTTGGCGAGCACCTGCGCGACGACGACGCCCGCAAACTCGCCGTCGAACCGCTGCACGCCCTCGACTTCGAGGCCGAGCATGGTGAGCCGCTCCGCGAGTTCCTCGGGCGACCAGTGGAAATCAACGTATTGCTTGAGCCAGTTGAGGGTGACTTTCATGTCGCACGGAAATGTAGTTTTCAGAATTGCCGCAGGAACCGCACATCGTTCTCGTAGAAGAGGCGGATGTCGGTGATGCCGTAGCGGAGCATGGCGATGCGTTCGATGCCGAAGCCGAAGGCCCAGCCGGTCCAGACTTCGGGGTCGTAGCCGACGTTCTCGAAGACTTGCGGGTGGACCATCCCGCAGCCGGCGATCTCGAGCCAGTCCTTGCCGAGCTTTTTCACGAGAGGGCTGCTGAAGTCAATTTCGAAGCTCGGCTCGGTGTAGCTGAAGTAGTGCGGGCGGAAGCGAATCTTTGTCTGCGGGCCCATCAGTTCCTTGAAGACAAACTCGACGGTGCCCTTGAGGTCGGCGGCGGTGACGCCGCGGTCCACGTAAAGGCCCTCGACTTGCTGGAAGGTCGGGTTGTGCGTGGCGTCGGCGTTGTCGCGGCGATAAACGCGGCCGGGCACGATGATGCGCACGGGCGGCGGCTGCGATTTCATCACGCGGATTTGCACGGAGCTTGTGTGAGTTCGCAACAGCAGCTTCGACTTGGACTCCGCGCCGACGTAAAAGGTGTCCTGCGTGTCGCGCGCGGGGTGGTCGGCAGGCGTGTTGAGCGCGTCGAAACAGTGATGCTCGTCCTCGAGTTCCGGTCCGTCGGCGACGACGAAGCCGATCTTGCGGAAGCTGCGGACGATGTCCTCGGTGGTTTGTGTCAGCGGGTGGAGCTTGCCGGCAGTGCGGCGGCGTCCCGGCGCGGTGAAGTCGGTCGGCTCCTTCGGCAGCGCGGCCTTGAGTTCGAGCGCCTCGCGGCGCGCTGCGAGCGCGGATTCCAGTGCGATCTTTGCGGCGTTGATGGCCTTGCCTGCGGCGGGCTTCTCCTCTTTCGGGAGCGAGCCGAGTTGCTTCATCAATCCCGTGAACTTGCCGTTGGGACCGATCCACGCGCCCTTGGCATGCTCAAGCGCGGGCAGGTCCGCGGCCGCGGCGAGGTCGGCGAGCGCGGCGGACTTGAGCGGCTCGATGTCGTTCAGCAGGGACATGTGCGGGAGGATTCCGGAGTGGGAATCTGGAATCCAGAACGAAAAGAAAAACGGGCGGCCGGTCAGGGCGCCCGCTCGCGGTCGAAAGCGTGTGACGTGCTCAGGCCTGAGCCGGCGCAGCCTGCGTGGCAGCGGCCGGGCCGGCGGCACGTTTGGCTTGAAGCGCGTCTTGGGCGACTTTGAGGATCGCCGCAAACGCCGCATTGTCGGTCGCTGCCAGGTTGGCGAGCGCCTTGCGGTCGAGTTCGACTTGGGCCGCCTTGAGGCCTTCGATGAAACGGCTGTAAGTCATCCCGGCGGCGCGCGCCGCGGCATTGATGCGGACCTGCCAAAGATACCGGAACGTGCGCTTCTTGGTGCGGCGGTCGCGATAGGAGTATTGCCGCGCGTGATCAACGGCGTCCGAGGCGTAGCGGTAAAGTTTGCTCCGCTTCAGGCGATAGCCCTTCGCGGCCTTGAGAACACGCTTCCGGCGCGCGCGGGAAGCAACAGCATTGGTAACTCGCATGGGTGGGGCGTGAGGTTGAGGTGGAAAGGGTGCTCGTCAGTGACTGAACGGGAGGTTCCGGATGATTCGGCGCATGTCCGACTTGCTCACCAGCGCCACCTTGCCCAACTGGCGGCGGCGTTTGGAGCTCTTGTGCTGGAGCAAGTGACGCATGCCCGCATGGCGGCGCAGCACTTTGCCGGTGCCCGTGACTTTGAATCGCTTGGCGACCGCTTTGCGGGTCTTGCTTCCTCGGGGGCGTCTCATAGGCTCGTGTTGGTTCCCAAAAAGAGCGGGCAAACTATCGTCGCACCCCGGTCGAGGCAAGAGTTTATTTCCGCGCCCGGGAACTTTTTTCCTCGCTGGCGCGTGGATCGAGGAGGACGCTCGTCCCAGCAAGCGCGCGAACCGGTGGGCGGTTCCGCGGCGTTCCTTGGCAACGGACTCGACATGGATTTGACCCTGCCATGCTCGTGTGATGAAACAAAGTCCTTGAACCGTAATAAACAAAGAAGCGGGGCATAGGCGCGATGGTGGCCGACAGGCCTTCGCTGGACGTCGCAAGCCACCGGCCGGTCCCACTGTTTCAACCTGCAGTTCAAAGGAACTGTTCAGCCACGGCAATGGCGGGGTTTCTTTTCCCATCGACAGGTTTTTCGTTCATGGCCCGCGCTTTCGCGGGCTTTTTTGTTTTGAGCGTTCGAGTCCGCTGATACGTTCCACTCGTGCGGAATGACGACCTCTTCTCGGGCGCCCGGCCTGTTGCGGAACCTCCGTCCGCCGCGCCCGAAGCGCCGCGCAGCTCCGGCCAGGCGCCGCTCGCGGCGCGGATGCGTCCGCGCTCGCTCGACGAATTCGCCGGCCAGTCGCACATCCTCGCCCCGGGCCAGCTCCTTCGCCGGGCCATCGAGGCGGACCGCATCCAGTCGGTCATCTTCTACGGGCCGCCCGGCACGGGCAAAACCTCCCTCGCGCAAATCATCGCGCGGCAGACGCGCTCCAAGTTCGAGCGCCTCAGCGGCGTCGAGTCCAACGTCGCCGACATGCGGCGCGTGCTCGCCGGCGCGGGCAACCGCCTCGAAAACACCGGCCAGTCCACCATCCTCTTCATCGACGAAATCCACCGCTTCAACAAGGCGCAGCAGGACGTGCTGCTGCCCGATGTCGAGAGCGGCGTCGTGCGGCTCATCGGGGCGACCACGCACAACCCCTTCTTCTTCGTCAACTCCCCGCTCGTCTCGCGCTCGCAAATCTTCGAGCTGCAACCGCTCACCGGCGACGACCTCCTCGCGCTGCTGCGTCGCGCGCTCGGGGACCCTGAGCGCGGCCTGGGCCATGTGAAGATTCGCGCGGACGACGACGCGTTGAAGCACCTTGCGAAGGTCTCCGACGGCGACGCGCGCAAGGCGCTCAACTCCCTCGAGATCGCCGCGCTCACCACGGCGCCGCAGGCGGATGGCTTCATCCACGTCACGCTCGCCGTCGCCGAGCAGTGCATCCAGAAGAAGGCCATCGTCTACGACGGCGACGGCGACGCGCACTACGACACCATCAGCGCATTCATCAAGTCCATGCGCGGCAGCGACCCGGACGCCGCGCTCTACTGGCTGGCGAAGATGATTCACGCCGGCGAAGACCCGCGCTTCATCACGCGCCGCCTCCTCATCCACGCCGCGGAGGATGTCGGCCTCGCCGACCCGATGGCACTGGTGCTTGCGGACGCGGCGCATCACGCGGCGGAATTCGTCGGCTGGCCCGAGGCGCGCATCCCGATCGCCGAGGCCACGCTCTACATTGCGACGGCGAGCAAGAGCAACTCCGTCGTGAAGGCGATCGACGCCGCGCTCGAGGACGTTCGCAGCGGCCGCACGCTCGCGGTGCCCGCGCCCTTGCGCGATGCGAGCTACAAAGGCGCGAAACGCCTCGGCCACGGCGAAGGCTACGACTACTCGCACGACAACCCGGAGCACTTCGCGCCGCAGGATTACCTCGGCGAAGCGCGCCGCTTCTACGAGCCGACCGAGCAGGGCGTTGAGAAGAAGATCAAGGAGCGCGTCGAAAAGTGGCGCGCGATGACCGCAGCCCCGTTCGCAGGCAGGCCGGGATCCGCGCCGATGGAAGCCCCGTCTGACGGATCCGTGTGAAGGCGAAAGTCTCATCGGACAAGCGCGGGTTGCGCGAGAGCCTCCGCGAAGCGCTGGCGGCAGTTCCTCAACGGGAACGGGCGCGGGCTTCGACCGCGCTCGTATTGCGCCTTCAACAACAAGCCGTCTGGCGATCCACCACGTCGCTTCTGCTCTTCGCCCCGCTCCGGTCGGAGCCGGACATCTGGCCGCTCGCTGGCGCAGCGCTCGACGCCGGCAAGCAGCTCGCCCTGCTCCGTCACGAGTGCGACGGCGTTCACTACTCGCCGCGGTTCGTGCGCGATCTTGAGCGCGACCTCGTGGCCGGCTTGCACGGCATCCGGGAGCCGCGCGCGGAGTGTCCGCCCGTGGCGTTGAACCAACTGGACTTGCTGCTCGTTCCCGGGCTAGCTTTCGACCTTCGAGGCCACCGGCTGGGCCGGGGCAAGGGTGTGTTCGACCGGTTGCTGGCGGCGGCCTCGGGAGTGCGCGTGGGCGTGGCGTTCGACTGCCAGATTGTCGAGGCCGTGCCCGTGGAACCACACGATGCGCGCGTGGATTTCGTGCTGACGCCGACGCGCTGGCACGAGGTGACAGGCAGACGCGGGGCTTGATCATGATTTTGCTGGCTCAAATCACCTGGGAACACGGCGTTGCGCTCGCGGCCGGGCTGGCCCTCGGCTACGCGTTCTTCCGCTGGAAGGAGAGCCACCGCCGCGCGGCGCTCCAGCTTCAGGAACAAGCCCTCCTCGAAAGGGCCCGCAGCGAAGCCGACTCGCACGTCCGCAAGGCCCGCCTCGATGCCGAGGAGGAAATGCAGCGCTTCCGCCGCCAGGCCGAGGCCAGCTTTGCCGATCGGCTCTCGAAAGTTACCGCCGACGAACAGCGGCTCTCCCTGCGCGAATCGCAGTTGAGCCAGGAATCCTTCGCGCTCACCCAGCGAGCCAAGGCCGTCGAGCAGCAGGGTGAAATCTTCCGCAAGCAAGAAGCCGCGCTCGAGGGCGCGCGCATCGAGGCCGAGCAACTCTCGCTCCAGCGCAAGGAACAGCTCCAGCGCATCGCGCACCTGAGCGCGGCCGAGGCGCGCGCGCAGTTCATGAAGGAGGTCGAGCTCGAGGCATTGCAGGATGCCAACGATCTCACGCGCCACATCGTCGAGGACGCCCAGTCGCGCGCCGAGGCCGAAGCCACGCGCATCATCACGATCGCCATCCAGCGTTACGCGGCGGACAGCACGTTCGAGGCGACCACGGCGACCATCGCGCTCGAGGGCGACGAGATCAAAGGCCGCATCATCGGCCGCGAGGGCCGCAACATCCGCGCGTTCGAGGCCGCCACGGGCGTGACCGTGCTGATTGACGACACGCCCAACGCCGTGGTGCTTTCCAGCTTCGACCCGGTGCGCCGGGAGGTCGCACGCGAAGCAATGCAAAGGCTCATCCTTGACGGCCGCATTCATCCCACGCGCATCGAGGAAGTCGTCATGCGCGTCAACGTCGAGATGGACGAAACGATCGTGAAGGCCGGCGAGAACGCCGTCTTCCGCGCAGGGCTGCCGCCGATGCATCCGGAGATCGTGAAAGTGCTTGGCCGGCTGCGATTCCGCCAAAGTTACGCGCAGAACATCCTCGACCACTCCGTCGAAGTCGCGCACCTCGTCGGGCTCATGGCCGCGGAACTCGGCCTCGACGCGACTGCGGGCAGGCGCGCGGGCCTGCTGCACGACATCGGCAAGGCGATGAACCACGAGGTTGAAGGCTCGCACGCGATCATTGGCGCGGACTTCGTGCGCCGCCACGGCGAGAGCGAGGACGTCGTCAACGGCGTCGCGTCGCACCACGACGAGATTCCACACACGTGCCTGTGGGGCATCCTCGTGAGCGCGGCCGACGCCATCAGCGCATCGCGTCCCGGCGCGCGGTCGGAGACGATGACGACGTATCTCAAGCGGCTGGAAAACCTGGAGAAAATCGGGCTTTCGTTCGCCGGCGTGGAGAAGTGCTTCGCCGTTCAAGCGGGCCGCGAGTTGCGCGTGATGGTGCAACCCGACACCGTGAACGACCTGCAAGCCGCGGCGCTCGCGCGCAACATCACCCGCAAGATCGAGGACGAGCTTCAGTATCCCGGCCAGATTCGAGTCACGGTCATCCGCGAGACCCGCGTGGTGGAATTCGCGAAGTAGGCCGCCTACCGGCCGAGGCACTTCGCCAGCGCGGCGAGGAATGTCCCCACGTTTTCCGGCGAGCTCGTCTCGCCCATCAGTCCCACGCGCCAGATTTTTCCCTTGAGCGGTCCGAGGCCCGCGCCGACTTCGATGTTGAACTCGGTGAGCAGGCGCCTGCGGACGTCGGGTTCATCCACGCCCTCGGGCACGCGGACGGCGTTGAGCTGCCAGAGTTGGTGGCCTTGCTGCGAGGCGAGGTCGAGCCCGAGCGAGGCGAGGCCGCGTTTGAGCAGGAAGTGATTCTGCTCGTGCCGGCGCCAGCGGTTTTCGATCCCCT
Source organism: Verrucomicrobiota bacterium (assembly GCA_016871675.1). Taxonomy (NCBI): domain Bacteria; kingdom Pseudomonadati; phylum Verrucomicrobiota; species Verrucomicrobiota bacterium. Next base: position 61,073 of record VHCN01000001.1, on the reverse strand, counting down.
CGATGAGCACAAGCCGCAACGCCTCGTGCAGCGCAAAGTTCATGGAGATGGGGGCCGTATGGTGATACGCGCGCTCCTGCCCCCAGTAGCTGGCGAGCAGGTTCACGTCGAGATACCAGCTTTGCGCCTTGGTCTTGCGCTGCGCGGCGGCCTGCATCGCGCGCGGGCTGAAGGACACAGGCGAGAGGCCCGGCGGACAGCTCAGGCACTTTTGCGTGCCGCTGTAGAGCGCGTCCACCTGCCAGTCGTCCGCGCGCACGGGGCAGCCACCGAGCGACGTGACCGTGTCGAGCAGGAAGAGCGCGCCCGCGCCGTGCGCGAGCTTCGAGATTTCCTCGACCGGCGTGAGCGCGCCGGTGCTGGTCTCGGCGTGGACGATGGCGACGAGCTTGGGCCGGGGCATCTGCCTGAGCGCGGCGGCGACTTGCGACGGCTCGATGATGCGGCCCCATTCGGCCTCGACCTTGGAGACTTTCGCGCCGCAGCGGGCGGCGACATCGCACATCCGCGTGCCAAAGACGCCGTTGACGCCGATGAGGACTTCGTCGCCGGGTTCGATGAGGTTCGCGAAGCAGAACTCCATGCCCGCGCTGCCGGTGCCGCTGACGGGGATGGTTGTTTCGTTGGACGTGAGCATCACGGCGCGGAGCATCGCCTTGATCTCGTCCATGAGCTTGACGAAGGCGGGGTCGAGGTGGCCGACGAGCGGCGCGGCCATCGCGCGCAGGACGGACGGGGCGCACAGGCTTGGACCGGGGCCCATGAGGAGCCGGGGGGGTGGCTGAAAGGCTTCGGGCGCTTGCATGGGCCGCGAGGATAGGGAGCGCCCCGTCGCGCGCAACGAATTTGAGCGGTGACGCGGGACTCCGAAACCGCCGTGGGGGTTCGTAACCGCTGGGTCGTCGTCCACGTCTGCCTGCGTTGGCGCGACGTGGCACCAGCCAGAGGTTGCGCGGGTTCTCCGATCAACCACTCGAAATCATCCCATGAAAAAACTCCTCGCCTCCTCGTCCGCCCTCGCGCTGTTCCTTGGGTTCGCGCTCTCCACGCCACCCGACGCTCTCGCGCAGAAGAAGAAGGGCGAGAAGGGCGAAGGCGGGCTCAACGGTGCCATCACCGCGGTCAACAAGGCTGACAAGACGTTCAGCATCGCGGGCAAGACGGTGGGCGTGGACTCAACGACGATCATCACACGCGACGGCAATCCGGCCACCTTCGACACGCTCAAGAACGGCGAGCAGGCGGCGGTGAGCACGTTCACGCAGGCGGACAAGCTCCTCGCGGTGAGCATCAAGATTGGAAAGGTCGCGGCGACAATTCCGCCGCCGGTGAAGAAGAAGAAGTAACGGCGGCCGGAGATTCGGGTTCGGGGCTCCGCGCTTCGGGCTCGATCAGAGCTTCTCGCCCTTGACGCGGTAGGCGGGGACTTCGTTGCCGTCGGCCTTGCCGCTCGGGACGTTGATGCGTTCGGCCTCGATGTATTTGAAGACCTTCTGGAAGAGCTCCGGGGAGATGACGACTTCGCCGTGGCCCGCACCGCGGCAGTTGCTGAACGCGCGGTCCGTCACGTCCCCAATGAGGGTGTAGACCATCCGGCCCGGCACTCCGGTGAATCCGCAGAGCATGTCGCCGGTGTGCAGCCCGATGGTGAGTTCCCACGTCTGAACGCCCCGGGTGCCGCGGTGCGCATTGACTTCCTTCACGGCCCCCGCGATGGCGAGCGCGCCGAGCACGGCCTTCTCCGAGTGCTGCGCGTCTGATTCGGGACTGCCGTAAACGGCGATGATTTTCTCACCTGAGAACCGGTCGACCGTCCCTTCGTAGCGGAACACGGCATCGAGGATCGCCGGGTAGTATTCGTTGAGCATCCCCACCACGTCCTTCGGGTCCATCTGCACAGAGTCCGAAGCGAAGCCCCGCAACTCGGCGTAGAGCACGGTGACCTCGCTCCTGCGGCCCGAGGGCCGGAGCTTGTCGAGTCGCATCAGGTCGAGCAGGCGCTCTTGGATGCGCTTCGGGAACTTGGGCGCGATGTGTTCGAGGAGCGTGGCGTTGTGGTGGAGTTGCTCCTGCAACTGGTGGTTGTGGATCACGACTGCGGCATAGTGCGCGGCCATCAAGAGCAGTTGCATGTCCTCCTCGGTAAACGCCTGCTTGGTGACGGGGTTCTCAACATACACTGCGCCGATGGGGCGCTCGCGGAGCAGCAACGGCGCATACATGCCGGTCTCGACCTTCACGAGCGCGGCGTCGAGCCCCGCGTCGCCCTCGAGCTTGCGCTGGAGGATGAAGCCGTGGCCTTCGCTCATCACGCGGCGCGCGAGGCTCTCGCTGACGATCACATCGGCGGCCGGCACCGTGGCGCGCAACACGAGCTTGTCCTTCACATGGTCGTGGATCAGGAGCGCGCCTCGGCGGCCGCCCGGCATGAGTTGCACAAGCCGTTGCAGGACGTCTTGGAGAATCGCATCGATGCGCATCTCGGGCGTGAACTGAAGCGCGAGCTCGAACAAGGACGCGAGGCGCTTTCGAAAGTCGGCGGCCGCGGGATCCGCGGGCGCGACGGCCGAAGGCGCGGGCGGGGCAACGGGCGCGGGCGGCACTGGAACCGATGGCGCAGCCGCAGGAATCGGGGCCGGGGCCGGCGCAACCACCGGGGCCAGGGGCGCGGGCGGCGGGGCAACCGGGGGCGCGGGTGGTGGAGCAACGACTCGTGAAACCGCGGGCGGCGGCGGAATGGTTGACGGAGCAGGCGCGGGCATCGGGGCGGGCGCGGGCGCGGGCGCGGGCGCGGGAACCGGAACGGGTGCCGCTGTGCCGCCTTTCGCGAGGGGCTTCGGAAGTTCCGGCGCCTTCGGCATCGCGGCAACGGGCTTCGCCGGTAACGGGACGGCGGGGGCGGGTGGTGAAGCCGCGACGGGTTTTGCGGGCGCGGGCGCGGGCGTGGGCGCTCCGGCCAGTTCGAGTTTGAGGGTGGTTTCGCCGAGTAGAATGACGGAGCCGGGCGCGAGCAGGGCCTTTTGAATCGGCTCGCCGTTGACGAGTGTGCCGTTGGTGCTCTTGAGGTCCTCAACCCAGAACTGGCCGTTCTCGAGCTTGATGCGCGCGTGCTTGCGCGAGATCGTGGAATCGACGCCCAAGTCCAGGTCGGGAGCGCTCAGCGGACTGAGCCGGCCGATGAGAATCTCCGCGCGGTCATACGTCTTCACCTCTTCCGTGCCGCGATAGAATTTGGTGACGCGCATGTCGGCAGGCTGGCCCCGTTCCCGGAGCCGGGCACGGGAACCCGATTGGGCTTCGTGTCAGCTTTGCTGGGCGTGACTTTAGCCCGTTGCATTGGAAGGGCAAGCAAAGTTCAAACCTGGGCCGAAGGAAAACTACGTCATGAGCCGCTGCGCGCAGGGCGACGCACGACGTTGCCGGCAAAGAAAAGCGGGGCCGGCTTGCGCCGGCCCCGCGTGAGTGTTCAGTCAGTCCGTCTGGCGCGGATTACATGTCCATGCCGCCGGGACCGTGGTGGTCACCGCCTGCCGGAGCTTTCTCCTTCTCGGGCACCTCGGTGATGAGGCACTCGGTGGTGAGCATCAGGCCCGCGATGGACGCGGCGTTCTGGAGCGCGGTGCGGGTGACCTTCTTCGGGTCCACCACGCCGGCCTTGACGAGGTCTTCGTAATTGCCGGTGGCGACGTTGTAGCCGTCGTTGCCCTTGCTCTTCTTGACTTCCTGCACGATGACGGAGCCTTCGACGCCCGCGTTGCTCGCGAGCGCGCGAAGCGGGCTCTCGATGGCGCGCTTGACGATCTCGACGCCGGTCTGCTCGTCCTCGTCCTTGAGCTTGAGGGCTTCAAGGGCCGAGAACGTGCGCAGCAGCGCGACGCCACCGCCCGGGACGATGCCTTCCTCGACGGCCGCGCGGGTCGCGTGGAGCGCGTCCTCAACACGGGCCTTCTTTTCCTTCATCTCGGTCTCGGTCGCGGCGCCGACGTTGATGACGGCGACTCCACCGGCGAGCTTGGCGAGGCGTTCCTGCAGCTTCTCGCGGTCGTAATCGGAGGTGGTCTCCTCGATCTGACGGCGGATCTGCTGGACGCGGCCCTGGATTTCAGAGCTCTTGCCGGCACCCTCGACGATGGTCGTGTTTTCCTTGTCGACGACAATGTTCTTCGCGCGGCCGAGATCCTCGATGCCGAGGTTCTCGAGTTTGATGCCGAGATCCTCGGTGATGAACTTGCCCCCGGTGAGGATGGCGATGTCCTCGCACATGGCCTTGCGGCGGTCGCCGAAGCCGGGCGCCTTGACGGCGACGACGTTCAGCACGCCACGGAGCTTGTTCACGACGAGTGCGGCAAGGGCTTCTCCCTCGACTTCCTCGGCGATGATGAGCATCGGCTTGGCCTTCTGCGCGACCTTCTCGAGAAGCGGGAGCAGGTCCTTGAGGGAGCTGATCTTCTTCTCGTAGATGAGGATGTAGGCGTCCTCGAGCTTGGCCTCCATGGTCTCGGCGTTGGAGACCATGTAGGGGCTCAGGTAGCCCTTGTCGAATTGCATGCCCTCGACAACGTCGAGCGTGGTGTCGATGGACTTGGCTTCCTCGACCGTGATGGTGCCGTCCTTGCCGACCTTGTCCATCGCGTCGGCGATGATCTCGCCGATCTGCGTGTCCCAGTTGGCAGAGACGGTGGCGACCTGCTTGATCTCTTCCTTGTCCTTCACCTTCTTGGAGATTTTGTCCAGGTGCGCGACGGAGGCGTCCACGGCCTTCTGGATGCCGCGCTGAAGGCTGATGGGGTTGGCGCCGGAGGTGACGTGCTTGAGGCCCTCGCGAAAGATGGCCTCGGCAAGCACGGTGGCGGTGGTGGTGCCGTCGCCCGCGGCGTCGCTCGTCTTGCTGGCGACTTCGCGGACCATCTGGGCGCCCATGTTCTCATACGGACAAGGAAGCTCGATCTCCTTGGCCACCGTGACACCGTCCTTGGTGACGTTGGGGGAGCCGAACTTTTTGTCGAGGACCACGTTGCGGCCCTTGGGGCCGAGCGTGGCGGCAACGGCGCGCGAGAGCTTTTGCACGCCGCGGAGCAGCGTCTGTCGCGCGGCTTCGTCGAAGAGGAGTTGTTTTGCAGCCATGATTCAGTTCTGTGTTTGGGGTTGGGGTTGGAGTGACGGGCTAGTTGATGACGCCAAGGATGTCGTCGGTGTTGAGGATCTTGTATTCCTTGCCGTCAAGTTTGATGTCGGAGCCGCCGTATTTGCTCATGAGGATGCGGTCGCCGGCCTTGACTTCGAAGGGAACCTTTTTCCCGTTGTCGTCGGTCTTGCCCGTGCCGAGGGCGACCACCTTCGCTTCAGTGGGCTTTTCCTTTGCGGTGTCGGGGATGATGATGCCGCCCTTGCGGGTCTCTTTTTCCTCGATGGGTTCCACGAGGACCCGGTCACCGAGGGGTTTGAAGTTAACTGCCATACGTGTCGTTGTGTTGGTTGTTGTGTTGGTTTGATTGCGTCTGAATCAAATCCCGCCGCACCCGCTGCGGGAAAATCTTTGTTCGTCTTTCATGCCGGGGCGATTCCGCCGCTCGCGCGCACCGCGCGCAATCACGGGCGGGTATGCCGCCAAAGCTGCTACTTGCCTTTCCTTTCGTCCACGACCTCGGCATCGATGATCGGGCCTTCATCTTTCTTGGCCGAATCACCGGCGCCTGCCTGGCCAGCGCCGGGTCGCGCCCCGCCGCCGGGGCCGCCGGACGCGGAGGCATTCTTATACATCTCAGTTGAAACTTTTTGCCACGCTTCATTTAGCCGCTCGGTCGCGGAGCGGATGGACGCGGCGTCGGGGCCGTTGATGGCTTCCTTGGCCTGCTTCACGGCTTCCTCGATCTGCGTCTTGTCCGCGCCGGACATTTTGGAGCCGAATTCCTTGAGGAGTTTCTCGGAGCGGTAGATCGAGCTGTCGCACTCGTTCCGCGCCTCGATCTCTTCCTTGCGCTTCTTGTCCTCGTCGGCGTGGGCCTCGGCGTCGCGCTGCATCTTGGCGATCTCGTCCTTGCCCAATCCGCTCGAGGCGGTGATGGTGATCTTCTGTTCGCGGCTGGTGCCGAGGTCCTTGGCGCTGACGTTGAGAATGCCGTTGGCATCGATGTCGAACGTGACTTCGATCTGTGGCACGCCGCGCGGCGCGGGCGGGATGTCCACGAGCTGGAACTTGCCGATGGTCTTGTTGTCCTTCGAGAACGGGCGTTCGCCCTGCAACACATGAATCTCGACGCCGGGCTGGTTGTCGCTCGCGGTGGAGAAGATTTCCGACTTGCGCGTGGGGATGGTGGTGTTGCGCTCGATCAGCTTGGTGAACACGCCGCCGAGGGTCTCGATGCCGAGGGATAGGGGTGTGACGTCGAGCAGGAGGACGTCTTTCACGTCGCCCTTGAGCACGCCGCCCTGGATGCCTGCGCCGATGGCGACGACTTCGTCCGGGTTCACGCCTTGGTGCGGGGGCTTGTTGACGAGCGAGCGGGCGGTTTCCACGACGCGGGGCATGCGGGTCATGCCGCCGACGAGCACGAGTTCATCCATGCGGTCGGCGCTGAGGCCGGCATCGCGCAGGCAGTTCTTGGTGGGTGTGATGGTGCGCTCGAACAGTTCGTCGCAAAGTTGTTCCATTTTCGACCGCGAGAGGCTGGTGCTGATGTGCTTGGGCCCGCTGGCGTCGGCCGTGATAAAGGGAAGGTTGATCTCGTATTGTTGCGCGCTCGAAAGGGCGATCTTCGCCTTCTCGGCCTCCTCCTTGATGCGCTGCAGCGAGTCAGGCTGCTTGCGCAGATCGATGCGTTCCTTCTTGCGAAACTCATCGAGGATCCAATCCATGATCCGGTTGTCCCAGTCGTCGCCGCCGAGGTGCGTGTCGCCGTTGGTGGCCTTGACCTCGAAGACGCCGTCGCCGATTTCGAGCACGCTGATGTCGAACGTGCCGCCACCGAGGTCATAAACCGCGATCTTCTCGTCCTTTTTCTTGTCGAGGCCGTAGGCGAGCGAGGCCGCAGTCGGTTCGTTGATGATGCGGAGCACTTCGAGTCCTGCGATGCGGCCGGCGTCCTTCGTGGCCTGGCGTTGGGAGTCGTTGAAGTAGGCGGGAACGGTGATGACGGCCTGCGTGACCGCCTCGCCAAGTCGCGTCTCCGCATCGGCCTTGAGCTTGGCGAGGATCATCGCCGAAACTTCCGGCGGGCTGAACTGCCTGGGCTTGCCGTCCACTTCAACCTCCACCCACACGTCGCCGTTGAACGCGCGCACGACCTTGTAAGGGACTCGCTTGGCCTCTTCCTGCACTTCATCGAACTTCCGGCCCATGAAGCGCTTGATCGAGTAAACCGTGTTGCGCGCGTTCGTCACGGCCTGACGCTTCGCGGCCTCTCCGACGAGCCGCTCGCCGGTCTTGGTGAACGCCACCACCGACGGCGTCGTGCGTTTGCCCTCGGAATTCTCAAGGACCAATGGCTCGCCACCCTCCATCACTGCCATGCAGGAGTTCGTGGTGCCAAGATCGATGCCGAGAACTTTCGCCATAAATGTCGTGGTTGATGATTGCGCAACCCGCGGATACATGACTCAGCAGGGCCACTGCCATGGGATTCTCCCGGCCGAAGATCGCAAGATTTCAGCGGATTCCCCGAGAAAATGCATCCGGACGGCGGTTTCTGGGCATCGTCGCGGCGATCAAACTGGGGCCAGTGTGTCACCCGGCCTCCGGGCATGTCTCAGCTTGCGCCCACCCTTGACTCCGCATGGAGGAATGAACGGAGCCGCGCCGCGAGTTCCTCCGGCACCCGGCACGGCCGGCCCGCGACTCCAGTGCAAACATGGACCGTCGTGGCCTCGACCAGCAACGCCCCGCCGGCCTTGGCGATGCGGTAGCCAAATCCAATCCGAACCCGCGCGATCTCTGTCGCCCAAACCTTGACCTCCAGCTCATCGTCATATCGGGCGGCCGCGCGATACTTCACGTGCGCCTCGACCACGGGAAAAATCACATCGCGCTCCTGCCATCCGGCAAAGGTCGTGCCGAGCGATCGGAAAAACTCGCCGCGCGCCGACTCGAGCATGTCCAGATACCGCGCGTAGTAGACGTGGTTCCCGATCGTGCACTCGGAATATCCGACCCGGTGCCGGTGGCGAAATGGCGAAGGCATCGCGCTCACAGCATGCCCGCGAACTTGCGGCCGATCCAATACACGGCGAGCAGGAACAGGATGCTCCCGCCCCACCACGGATTCGACCAGAGACGGATGCGCAGTTCGAGCGGCTTGGGCTCGGGCAGCGCGGAAATTTTCTCGATGATGCCTTTCAAGTCGTCCGCCACGGTGACCGCGCCGCCCGTGAGCGCCGAAAGTTCGCGCAGGATTTGATGGTTGGCGGGCTGCCCGACCTTCTCGCGGACAGGTTGCGTGATGTTGACTTCGGTTTCGAGCCTCCGGCCGAACGTGTCCGCCGTGACAAGAATCTTGTGCGCACCGCCGGCTTGCGCGACGAACTGCGACTTGAACACTCCCCAGCCGCCCTCGATATGCCCGAAGTCGAGCCGCTCGACGCGCCCGCCGGGCGACGTGATGCGGCCCGCGACCGGACCTCGCTCCACCGGGAAGCCGCTCGCGTCGAGTACGGTGGTCTGGAGGAAAACCGTGTCGCCGACTTGTGGTGTCTCGGGACTGAAGGTGAGCCGGATGCCCGGCCGTTCACTCAAGTGCCGCTGGTGCGCCATCCACCGCGCGACCTGGCTCCAGAAGCGGTAGTGGTATTTGTCCTCCACGCCGCGCCGCCAGCGCCACGCCGAGTCCGTGCCCATGAAGAGCACCTTGCCGCTGCCCGCCGACCGCGTGACGAGCAGCGGGATGCGGCCCCACGTGTTGCGCTGCGACGAATGCACTGCGAGCACTTCGCTGCCGGGCCGGCTCTTTTCAACGGCCGCGCTCCAGTAGAAGCCGGGCAATGCCTTCCAGATTTCGTCGTTGCGGTTTTCGTCCGCGTCGAAGCGCGTGAGCAGGTGGCCCTTGCCCATCGAGGTGAGCATCAGCGGCCCTTCATTCTGCAATCCGATGCCCTCGGGCTTCCGCTCGTCGAGCGTCACCGGAAACAATTCTGCAAGCGGCGACTTCAGGAACGTCAGCTCGCGCCCGCGGCGTCCCGGCAGAAACACGAGCCCGCTCGACTGCTGCTCGACGAGCCCGCGGATGAGTTCGCAGTCCCTCTCCGTCAACTCGCCGTCCCCCATGCCGACGTCGCCAAGGAAGATCACGTCATATTTGGACAGCAACTCCTTCGAGCTCGGAAACGTCGGCAGATAACCGCGCCCGCCGCCGGTGACCATGCCGGGATGATACAGCAGGCAGTGCATCTCCACGCCGGGGTCGCGTTCGAGAGCGTTGCGGAGGTAGCGGTATTCCCAGCGCGGCAGCGAGTCCACCACGAGCACCTTCAGCGTCTCGGACCGCACGGCGATGCGGATGGGCAGTTCGTTGTTGTCCGTCAGCGCCTCGTCCGATTCTGGCGGCACGCGCAGCTTGAGCGTCGTCTCACCCACGAGCCGCGGCGACCACACCACGGCGTCTGCAAGCTGGCCGAGCGCCGGAATCGTGACCTCGCGCTTCGTCTCCTCGCCATCCGGCTCGGCGATGGTGAGCGTCGTCTTGATCTCGCGCGGCAGGTGGTTCTGGATCTTGAATGGTATCGAAATCTGCTCGCCGATGAGCCCGTAGCTCGGCGCGGTGACCTTCTCCAAGATCAAATCCGGCAGCGGTCGCTCCGCGCCGACGCCGACGGCGAACACCGGCACGTTCTGCTCGCGGAAGCGCGTTGCCGTGCCGAGCGGCGACTTGCCCGCGTTCCAGTCGCCGTCCGTGAGCACGAGCACGGCCTTGAGGTTTTTCGAGCGCAGCAACACGCCGTCGAGCGCGGCGTTCAAGTCCGTGCCCGAGTCCGCGACCGCGGCGGCGGTGACATTCGAGCCCCTCGGCGGCGTGGAGAACTCCTCGACGAGCACCTTCGCGCTGCGCTCGAGCGGCGCCCAGAACTTCGCGGCGCGCTGCGACCCGAGCCACGCGGCGCGCGTGACGATGTTGCTGCCCTGCTTGATGTCGCGCGACACCATGCTGCCCGAGGCGTCGAGCAGCACGGCGATCTCGGGCTGCTCGGTGCGCTGGATGATCTTCACGAACTCCGGCCGCAACAGCGTGAAGCCGAGGAGCGTGACGATGACGAGGCGCAGCGATTCGAGGAGCGCGGACGACCGCGTGCGGCGCCGGCGCCAGTTCGTCCAGCTCAGCCACGCCGCCGCGCCCCACACGGCGGCGCCGAGCAGGATGAGCGGAAGCGATGTGGCGAAGGACCAGTGGCTCATGCGAAGGGGCGGTGGCCGGTGGCCGGGGGCCGAGGGCGGCGAATGGGGCGGCTCGTGTTCAAGCCGCGCCTCCCGCGGTTTCGGCTCGCTTGCCGAATTCCTTCGCGAGCGCGGCGCCGACGCCGTGCTTTTGCTCGTGCTTCGGCGGGAGGATCAGCGCGCCCTCGACGAGCATGAACGCCAGCATCGCGAAGAGGAACAGCCGCCAGATTTCGCCCTGCAACGCGTCCGCGCGCGAGCGCTGCTCCTGCAACATTTGAAACGTCAGCCCGGTGAACAGCTTGCCCGCCTCGTCCGCCGTGAGCATCTCGCGCTCGGATTCGCCGGCGGGACGGTTCACCGCGAGCAAGCGGTCGCCGCTGCGATACACGCCGGCCTGTGTGGCGATGTCCTTGGGCTTGTCCGTCGTGTCGAGGCTCACCCACTGGCGGGCGCGGTCGGCGGGGCTGAGTTCGCCCGCGGCGATCATCGTGTCCTGGTTGAGCCGGCGCGCCCCGGTCGCGAGCAGGCGCTGCATCATCGGCACGAGCACCGAGCCGTCGCCGAGGCTCGACCACTCGTCGAGCGGCAGCGTGGCGCAGAAGAAGAACTGTCCCTTGCCCACGGCGCGGCGAACGAGCAGTGGCGTCCCGTCGTCGAAGCTCGCGAGCACCGTGCGCTCGCCGGTGATTTGCTGGCGGCGCGCGACCGCGAGTTCGTTCACGGGCAGGCTCAAGCCCTCGTCGGTCTTCATCAACGGGCCGTCTTGCTCGTCCCAGCGCGCGATGCGGAACGTTTTCTCCTCGCCCGCGTTTTGGATTTCGCCCCAGCCCGCGCCGAGAAACGTCGAGCCGTCCGTGCGGCCGGGCGGGAAGAAAATCACGGCGCCGCCTTCTTCGATGAACGTCTTGAGGCGCTTCGTCGTGGCTTCGTCGGGCAACGGGCCGGTCCAAGCAATGAGCGATTTGTCGGCCCAGTTGGCGGTTTCGAGCGCGGTCGGCGGCGTGATGGCGTCGGCCATCGTGGAGGCTTGCAGCAACCGCGCGCCCTTGGCGTCTGCGGCGACGACGGCTGCGCGCCAGCGCGACTCGGTGCCGTAAACGAAGAAAGTCGCGTTGTCGCGCGGGTTGGCGTCGGCGGGCAGTTCGAGCGCGCCCCAGCCGCCGGTTTTCTTCGGGCCGAGGTCGAGCTTGTGACGCCAGCGCAGCGCCTGTCCGTCCATCGCGAGTTCGGCTGTCGAGCGCGCGCCGTCGAGCGTGATGCCGAGCGGGAACGCGCCGCTCGGGCCGCCCTCGCGCTGGAGGTCGAGCGCGAGATTCAGCTCGGCATTCTCGCCGCGCTGGCGGCGCAGCACCTCGACGAGTGACATGGAGGCGTTCGGTTCGCCGTCGGTGTTGAAGGCGAGCAGCCGCACGCGGACGCGCTGCGGGAGCGCGGCGAGTTGCGCGGTGACGGATTTCCAACGGTCGTCGCCCGTGTGCCAGTCGCTGCGCTGGAGGTCGGAGGCGAGCCAGAATTCCGCCGCGCCGGCGCGGTTCTCGACGAGATAATTCAGCGCGGCCTGGAGCATCGCGGGAAGGTCCGCGGCGGTGTCGGTCGGCGCGGTGAAGGGCAGGTCCGCCAGCGCGCCGGGACCGGCGAGGCGCTGGGGAGTGCGCGTGGCGCTGTCCACCAGCACAAGGTGGCTCGACTCCTGAAAGTCGCGCGCGGACTGCGCGAGGAGCTTGAGCGCCTGCTCGCGTCGGGTGACGGCCTGCCCTGCGAGACGCGTCTCCATGCTGGCCGAGCGGTCGAGCAGAATGACGATGACATCCGGCGCGGGCGAGAGGGCCCAGCCGAGCCAGCCGCCCGCGAGCGGCCGCGCGACGAACAGCACGAGCGCCGCAACGGCGAGCGTGCGAAAGAGCAGCACGAGGAGTTGGCGCAGTTTCGCGTGGCTTGTGGACGCGCGGTTCGCCTGGAGCAGGAACATCATGGCCCCCCACGGCTGCGGGCGGTGCCGGAGCCGGTTGATCAAGTGAATGATCACCGGCACGAGGATCAGCGGCAGCCCCCACAGGATGAATGGCTGGAGGAAGGTCATGGCATTGCCGGTTGCCGGTTGCCGATTGCCGGTTGGTGTTTCATCAGCCTCCTGCGTGCATCCGCGCGCGCTCGGTCAGGAAGTCGGCGAGCACCTTTTCGTAGCCCTGATCGGTGATGATTTCGCGGAAGTCGGTGTTCAGTTCGTGGCAGCCGTCGCGCAGGCGGGCACGGTGGCGTTCGAGCGCGTCGAGGTATTCGTCGCGGATGACCACGGGCTCGGTCACGATGCTCGCGGGCCCCTCGAGGTCCACGAAGCGCATCGGACGGTCGAAGTTGAAGTCGAGCTCGAGCCGGTCGAGGAGCTGGAACACGGCGAGGTCGTGCTTCTGGAAGCGCAGGTGCTGGAACGCGCGCAGCACCTCCTCGGCGTCGCAAAACAGATCCGAGATGACCACCACGAGCGCGCGGCGCTGGACGCGTTCGGCGAGTCCGTGCAGCGCCGCGATGAGGCCGGTTTCACCGCGCGCCTCGACTTGCTCGATGTGGTCGAAGACGAGCTGGAGATGCGCGGGATTGCGGCGGGGCGGAAGTTCGGCGAGCTGGTTGCCGCCGACGCATGTGAGCCCGGCGGCGTCGCCTTGCAGCACGCTCAAGTAGGCGAACGCGCCCGCGATGCGCCGCGCGAAAGCCATCTTGGTCCCGTGCTTCGCGCCGAAGCCCATCGAGGCGCTGCAGTCGAGCACGATGTAGCAGCGGAGGTTCGTGTCGGCTTCGGTCTCCTTTGTGTAGTAGCGGTCGGTGCGGCCGAGCACGCGCCAGTCGAGGCGGCGCAGGTCATCGCCCGGGACGTAGGTGCGATACTCGGCGAACTCGACACTCGATCCGCGGTGCGGGCTCTTGTGATGGCCGGCGACGCTGCCGACCATCGGGAGGCGCGCGGCGAGTTGCACGTGCATCAACCGCGTGAGCACGGCGGGTTCGAGGAACTCGCGCGATTTGGGTTCGACGGCGGACATCAACCACCTCGGGCCTTACGCCGCCTTCTTCATCTTCTCGTCGCGCAACTCCTTGAGCAGGCGCCCGATGATGCGCGGGCTGGTGATGCCTTCGCTCTGCGCCTGGAAATTCGTCAGGATGCGGTGCGTGAGCACGGGGTGCGCGACGGCCTCGATGTCCTCCATCCGCACGAGGTAGCTCCCGTGCAGGACGGCGTGGGCCTTCGCGCCCTTGATGAGATATTGCACCGCGCGCGGCCCGGCGCCCCACGTGACGAGCTTCTTGATGAAGTCCGGCGCCGTGCCCTCGCCGGGGCGTGTGAGGCGGACGAGTTCGACCGCGATGTCGTAGATGTGGTCGGGCACGGGCACGCGCTGGACAAGTTCCTGGAAGGCCAGCACCTGTTCGCCGGTGAGGAGCTTGGCGAGCTTCGCGGGCGCGCCGCCGGTGGTCTCGCGCGCGATGCGGCGCTCTTCCTCGAGTGTCGGGTAATGCACGTGGATGAAAAACATGAAGCGGTCGAGCTGCGCCTCGGGCAGCTGGTAGGTGCCCTCCTGCTCGATGGGGTTCTGCGTCGCGAGCACGAAGAACGGCGACGGCAGCGCGAAGGTCTTGCCGCTCGCGGTGACCTTGTGCTCCTGCATCGCCTCGAGCAACGCGGACTGCGTCTTGGGCGGTGTCCGGTTGATTTCGTCGGCGAGCACAATGTTGGCGAACAGCGGGCCCTTGACGAACACGAACGCGCGGCGCCCGGGTTGGTCGGTCTCCTGCAGGATGTCCGTGCCCGTGATGTCGCTGGGCATGAGGTCGGGCGTGAACTGGATGCGGCTGAAGCCGAGGCTCATCACATCCGCGAGCGAATGGACCATGAGCGTCTTGGCGAGGCCGGGCACGCCCATGAGCAGCGCATGGCCGCGGGAGAGGATGCACATGAGCAACTGCTCGACGACCTGGTCCTGTCCGATGATGACGCGCGCGACCTCCGCGCGCAGCTTGCCGTAAGTCTCGCGCAACTCGTCGATCGCCGCGACGTCGCGGTCGCTCACCGGTGCGTTGGGCTGGATGTTTGAGGGCACGATGGTATCGCTCATAGTGTGTGTCTCCGGAAAACCCGCGGCGGAGCATACAGGCCGCCGTGCGGCGATGTCCACGAGAGAAACAACGCCGCGCCTCGCGCCGTGCGCCGCCGCTTCACATCGCCGCTCCCGGCTACTTCTTCTGTTTCTTCTCGGCCTCCTCGAGCTTCTTCATGAACTTGGCGGGATTCTTGTCGAAGTCGTCCTTGCATCCGTCGCAGCAGAGTTTGATCTCGCGGTTCTGGTAGATGAAGACGAACGGCTTCTCGTCGAGCTTGTCGTCCTGCACCAGGCAGACCTTCAGAGGATACGGGACAGGCTTCGCCTTCTTGTCGTCCTTCTTGTCCGCGGCGGACGCGAACGGGACGGCGAGGGCGAGCGTGGTGAGCAGCGTGGCAATGGTTTTCATGGGTGGCGGGGTCGGCGGAACGTGTCAGCTATGGACGCCCGCGTCAGCAGAAAAAGTCACCGCCCCCGCCCGGCCTGAACGGTCCTTCCGTGCCGCGCCGGCATGGGCTACGGTGCCGCCGATGAAACGCGCCGCCGCCGACTGGGCCGAGTTGCTGCCGGACGAAGATTACGGATTTCACTTCGGCCTCAAGCCGGGCGACGCGGCGGCGTTCTTCGCGCCCTCCCCGGACCACGAAGCCCTCGTCGCGCAACGCCGGCACTGGTTCGCCGTGGATGCACCGCGATACGCCGTGCTGCTGCCGGGCGCGGAGCCGATGGTGCGCGAGACGATCGCGCTCGCGCGACGCTGGCAATCGTTGACACCGGAGGGAGATGCGGCGATCCGCGACGCCGGGGCGACCGGCGACGGCTGGGCCGAGTTGCTCGCGCTCGGCGTGGCGTGGGAAATGGATTTCGCGCTGCTGAGCGTCGCCGGCGGCGAGCCGAAGCTCGTCGCGGGCTGCGTCTGCTTTCCCTCGCAATGGCGGCTCACCGACAAAGTCGGCCACGGCATCAGCGTCATCCACGGCCCCGTGCCGGGACTCAACGCCGCGCTCGCGCCGCGCATCGCGGGCTTCCTCGCCAAGCTCAAGCCCGGGCCCGCATTCCTGCGCGCCAACTGGGGCCTGAGCCGATCGGCCGAACTCAACCAGCACCCAGAGCAGAACATCCCGCGCCTCGCGCCGCCGTTGCGCGCGGACGAAGTCTTCCTGCGCATCGAGAACCAGGCGCTCGTCGCGCTGCCGGCGAGCGGCGGCGTGCTCTTCGGCATCCGCCTCGAGGTGCATCCGCTCGCGGAAGTGCGGCGCGACCCGGTCGCCGCGCGCGGGCTCTCGCGCGGGTTGCGGACGATGCCCGGCGACATGGCGGCCTACAAAAACATCGCGCACGTGCGGGCCGAAGTGCTCGCGCTGCTGAAGGGTCATGAGTGACGTCGCCCCGAAGACTTCCTGGCCCGCGTTCGAGCAGGAACCCGCAACTTGAAACTTGGAACTTTGAACCGCGCCCGACACTCTTCCGCCGATGGCTTCCGCAATCATCGTCGCCGCCGGCAAGGGCACCCGGATGGGACGGGGCGTGGACAAACTGTTCCTCGAAGTCGCGGGGCGTCCCGTGGTCGCGCACACATGGGGCCGGTTCGATTCCATCGCGCTCATCAAGGAAATCGTCGTCGTCGTGCGCGAGGGCATGGAGGGCGCGTTTCGCGGTCTCGCCGCGGAGCACGGATATCGCAAGCCGTTCAAGATCGTCGGTGGCGGCAAGGAGCGCCAGGACTCCGTGTGGAACGGACTCGAGGCGCTCGGCCCGGACGAAAAGCTCGTGGCCATCCAGGACGGCGCGCGCCCCTGCACGGGCGCGCCGGTGATCGAGGCGGCACTCGCCGCCGCGGCTGAAACCGGAGCCGCCGTCGCCGCGCAACGCATCACGGACACGATCAAGGAATCCGACGGCAGCACACTCATCGTGCGAAACGTGGACCGCTCGCGGCTGTGGTCGGTGCAGACGCCGCAGGCGTTTCGCGTGGAGGTGATCCGCAAGGCGCTCGCCGCCGTGCGCGAGCGCGGGTTGCTGGTGACGGACGACACCGCGGCCTGCGAACTCATCGGCCAGCCCGTGCGATTGGTCGAGGGAGCCGCGCCGAATCCCAAGGTGACCACGCGCGCAGACCTCCCGCTCATCGAGATGCTGCTCGCCGGCGTGAAGTGAGGCGTCGCTCCTTGCCAAGCCCGCGCACCGACCTTACTGTCGCCGCGTCAACCAATGGTCTCGCTATGAAGAAACGCATTCTCTACGGCATGCTCGCCGCCGCGCTCGGCCTCAACCTGTTCTTCGGCTCGCAAATCTACCTGAGCCGCGTCGAAGCCTCGGGCAAGAACGACGCGTATCCAAACATCGAGCTCTTCACGCGCGTGATGGAGACGATCCGGCAGCATTACGTGGACAAGACCAAGGTCTCCTACCAGGACCTCGTCCACGCCGCGATCAAGGGCATGGTGGGCACGCTCGACCCGCATAGCGAGTTCATGGAACCGACCAAGTTCGTCACGATGAAGGACGACACGGAGGGGCATTTCGGCGGCGTGGGCATCCTCGTCGGCGTCCGAACGAACGCGAACGGCTCGACGCATCTCGTCGTGCTCGAGCCGATGGAGGACACGCCCGCATCGCGCGCGGGGCTCCTCTCGGGCGATCGCATCATCCGCATCAGCGGCAAGACGACCGACAAGGTCACCATCGAAGAAGCGGTGAAGCGCCTGCGCGGCAAGCCCGGCACCGAGGTGGAGATCAGCGTGTTCCGCCCCACCAACGGCAAGGAGTGGGACGTGAAGCTCGAGCGCGCGGTGATCAAGGTGGACTCCGTCAAGGATCTCAGCGGCCGGCGCGAGTTCCCCATCGGCGAGGGCGGCATCGGCTACGTGCGCGTGCGGTCGTTCGGCGAGAAAACCTCGACCGAGCTCGAGGAGGCGCTGAAAAAGCTCGAGGCGCAGGGCATGAAGGGCTTGATCCTCGACCTGCGCGACAACCCCGGCGGCTTGCTCGACCAGGCCGTGAAAGTCTGCGAGAAATTTCTCCCTCGCAACCAGCTCGTCGTGTCCACCGAGGGCGCGGGCGCGGGCGACAAGACCGAGTATCGCGCGAGCGGCCGCAGCCGCCATCCCGACTACCCGATGGTCATCCTCGTCAACGGGTTCAGCGCGAGCGCGGCCGAGATCGTCGCCGGCTGCCTGCAGGACTTGAAGCGCGCCGTCGTGCTCGGCGAGCAGACGTTCGGCAAGGGCTCCGTGCAGAGCATCCTGCCCATGCCCGAGGGCACGGCGCTGCGGCTCACCACGGCAAAGTATTACACGCCGAGCCACAAGGTCATTCATGAGAAGGGCATCACCCCCGACAGCATCGTGCCGATGTCGCCCGAGGAGGAGCGGTTGCTCGCGCTCAAGCGCTCGCCCACCGGGCTCGACCTGCTCAGCGAGCGCGAGCGCCAGAGCGCGCTCGACGCGCGCGACGTCCAGCTCGATCGCGCCACAGACCTGCTCAAGGGCATCACGCTCTACACGAGCCCGGTGCCCGCGAAGGAAACCCCAACCGCCGCGAAGGCCGCGAAGAAGGTCGCCGACCAGAAGGCCAAGTGACCCGGCCCGCAGACGGCGCGGACTCCGGCATGACCGTCCTCGCCTTCGAAACGTCGTGTGATGAAACCAGCGTCGCCGTTGTGCGCGACGGCTGCGTGTTGTCCAACATCGTTTCCTCGCAGATCGCGCTCCACGGCGAATACGGCGGCGTCGTCCCCGAACTCGCCACGCGCGAGCATCTCCGGAACCTGCCGACTGCCGGCCGCGCCGCCCTGCAGGCCGCGGGGATTTCGGCCGCCGCGGTGGATGCCGTGGCCGCAACGCTCGGGCCCGGGTTGCCGAACGCGCTGATGATCGGGGCGCGCGCCGCGCAAGCGATCGCGTTCACGCTGCGCCGGCCGTTCTTCGGCATTCATCACCACGAGGCGCATCTGTATTCGCCGTGGGTTTCGGGCGAGCCGCCGCGCGCGGACTTCGGGCGATTCCAGCCGAACGTCTCGCTCATCGTCAGCGGCGGGCACACGATGCTCGTCCACGTCGAGGCATTGCTGAAACAACGCGTCCTCGGCTCGACGGTGGACGACGCCGCAGGCGAGTGCTTCGACAAGGCCGGCAAGCTCATCGGCCTCCCGTATCCCGGCGGCCCCGGGCTTGACCGGCTCGCGGCCGCCGGCAACCCGCGCGCACACGACTTCCCGCGGCCGATGCTGCGCGAGGCGCACGATGACTTCAGCTTCAGCGGGCTCAAGACGGCGGTGCGTTACTTCCTTCGCGACCATCCCGGGACGCCCGATGATCCGCAGAAACTCCGCGACCTGTGCGCGAGTGTGCAGGCCGCGATCGTGGAGGTCCTCGTCACGAAGACCCTGAAGGCGGCGGCGCGACTCGGCGTTGGGTGCGTCACCGCGTCCGGCGGCGTGACGTGCAACAGCGGCCTCCGTCGAGCGCTGGCGGCGGCGTGCGAGCCGCGCGGCCTGACGCTGCGCCTCGCGGAGCGGGCGCTTTGCACGGACAACGCCGCGATGATTGGGATCCTCGCCGGGCAGAAACTCCTCGCGGGCTTTCCCGCCACGGACCTCGATGCCGAGACGCTGCCCGGTTGGTCGCTCGATGCGGTGGTGTGAGCGGGACGGGGCACGATCGCCGGATCCTCAAGTCGCCCCGACTTTGCGGCAGGCCGTCGCCCGCGTCATTTCGCCGACACATCGAAGCACGCCATCTCGGCGCCGTTGCGGACAAAGAGCCGGCCGTCTGCGAGCGCGGGCACGTTCCAAGTCTTGCCCTGGATCGCGGGGAACCGCGCGACTTCATCGTGGCCGTCTGGCGTCGCCTTCACGAGCGAGAGATCGCCATCGCCGCACATCACGACGAGATGGCCGCTGGCGAGCAGCACCTGCCCGTAGCCGTAACGGCCGTCCTTCCACTTGCGCCGGCCCGTCTCGGCGTCGAGGCAGACGAGGATGTCCTCGTCGAGCCCGTAGATGTGCCCCTGCCAGAACACGGAGCTCGTGAATTTGTTCTTCATGTTCTTGTTGCGCCAAAGCTCCGTCGCCATGAACGCGCCGCCCTGCTTCGTGACCTGAATCGCAACGCAGCCCGCGCCGTAGCCGGCCGAGAAGAAAACCCGGTCGCCCCCGAGCAGCACCGGTTGCGCGATGTGATTGTCGTAGGACACGGACCAGGGAAACTCCCAGAGCAACCGGCCATCAACGGGCGCGACGGCGACCGCGCGCACGCCCGCGAGCGTGAGCACCTGCGCTTCGCCCGCGAGCGTGACGAGCGACGGCGACGTGTAAGCCTGCTTGTCGGCCAGCGATTTCCACGCGGGTTCGCCGGTGGATTTCGAATACGCTGCCAGGCCGCGCCCCTGTCCGCCGGTGGGCGCGCCGTTGACGACGATCACCTTGTCACCGACGACGAGCGGCGACGCGGACATGCCGAAGTCGAGGTTGCGGCAGGCGTTGTCCGCGAACAGGTCGCGTTTCCACAACAGCGTGCCGCTGGCCTCGTCAAGACAGTGGAACCGGCCCTGCGCGCCGATGGCGAACACGCGCCCGTCATCCCACGCCGGCGTCGAGCGCGGTCCGATGCCGCCCATGTCCCACGCGTCGTTGAATTTCCCGCCGTAGCCGAACGACCACAACTCGCGCCCCGTGGCCGCGTCGTAGGCCACGACGAACTCCTGCTCGCGCCGTTGCTCGAGCGTGAAGACGCGCCCCCGCGCGACGGCGAAGGACGCGTAGCCGCCGCCGCAGGGTTGCTTCCACAGCAGCTTCGGACCGGCTTCGGGCCACCCGGCGAGAATCGGCTGCTCGTCGTAATGGCCGTCGCGATTCGCGCCGCGATAGCCGGTCCAGTAAGTCGAAGCGCCCGCCGGGGAAGCCGGGGGCGCGTTGGTTTGCGCGCGCCGGCTGGCTTCGAGCGCGTCGAAGTTGGGAAGCGTCCGCCGATGCACGAGCCGCGGGCCGGTGCCGCCCTTCCATTCGATCTCCGCGAGTCGCAGAAGCAGGAGCAGCGCGATGACCCCGACACACCACGCCGGCGTGTAAATGGCGATCAGAATGGTCGCGAGGACTTTTCTCGTGATCGTCACGGGCGCGCGCCATGCGAGGACAAGCCCGACGGGCGGGACGAGGAGCGTCCAGACCCGTCGCTTGAACGGAGACGGCGCCGGCTTCGGCGTTTCGGTAATCATGCGGTTCGACTTGCGGATCGCTGGAACGGCCACCAAGAGTCCCCGGTCTGTTCGTGGCAGTCCCGTCAAAGATGACAACTCGGGCTGTCCAAACTGGTGCCGGCAGAACCGCGCCGGATGACACCAGCTCGCCCGGGCGCGGCTACACGGCCAGCTTCGTCCACTTTGCGTTCGCCTTGGACGACTTCACCACGGCCTCGATGAAGGCCATGCCGCGGACGCCGTCGCGGATCTTCGGGTAGTCGTTGGCCACGTCGCCGGGCGCGAGCTTGCGGCCTTCCTCGTGGGCGCGGATGGCGTTGGCGAAGTTTTTGTAGATGTTCGCGAAAGCTTCGAGGTAGCCCTCGGGATGCGCGGGCGGCGTGCGGGTGGCGGCCTTCGCGTTCGCGCCGAGGTAGCCGTTGGCGGTGCGGTAGGTCTCGGCCGCGCGGTCGGGCCACTTCACGATCATCGTGTTCGGGAAGCGCTGGTGCCACTCGAGGCCGCCGAGTTCGCCATAGACGCGGATGTTCAGGTTGTTCTCCTCGCCGATGCTGATCTGCGAGCAGTGCAGCACGCCCTTCGCACCGTTGTTGAACCGCAACAGCACGTTCGCGTCGTCATCGAGCCTGCGGCCCTTCACGAAGCTCGTGAGGTCGGCGGCGAGTTCCTTGATTTGCAGGCCGGTGATGTATTCGGCGAGATTTTCCGCGTGCGTGCCGATGTCGCCGACGCAGCCGCCCGCGCCGGAGCGCTTGGGGTCGGTGCGCCAGCCGGCCTGTTTCTGGCCGGTGGCCTCGAGCCGCGTCGCGAGCCAGCCCTGCGGATACTCGACGACGACCTTTCGAATCTTGCCAAGCTTGCCGGCGCGGACCATGTCGCGCGCCTCCTTCACGAGCGGGTAGCCGGTGTAGTTGTGCGTGAGGCCGTAGAGCAGGCCGGTCTTCTTCACCAGCGCCGCGAGCGCCTTGGCCTCGGCGAGGTTGAAGGTGGCGGGCTTGTCGGAGAGGACGTGGAAGCCGCTTTCGAGCGCCAGCTTCGCCGGCGGGAAGTGCATGTGGTTCGGCGTGACGATGGCGACAAAGTCCATCCGCTCGCTCGCGGGCAATGCGGCCTCGCTGCGAATCATCTCGTCGAAGGTGCCGTAGCAGCGGTCCGCGGGCAGGAAGAGGTCCGCGCCGCTGGCCTTGGAACGCCCGGGGTCGCTGCTGAACGCGCCGCAAACCAGCTCAATCTGCTGGTCCATCGCCGCGCAGATGCGGTGCACCGCGCCGATGAACGCCCCGCGCCCGCCGCCGACCATGCCGAAACGAATCTTCCTGCTCATAGTGTGTCCCGGTGATTTAGGTTGGTGTTTGGAAAGACCGATGCGTTATAGTCCGGTGCAATTTTTGAGTCAACGGGCGACTCGACGAACACCCATCCTAGCACTGAAACGATGCCCTACACCGCCGCCGAAATTGCAAAGCACGTTCATGGCGAAGTCCTCGGCGACCCGCTCACGCGGCTCACGGGCTTCGCGCCGGCGACTGCGGCCAGGAAAGGCGACCTGACCTTTGCCGAGACCGAGACCTATCTCGCCGCGGCCGAGGCAAGCGCGGCCTCGGCCATCCTCGTCGCGGGCGACGTGAAGCCCGGCGCCAAGACGCTCATCCGCGTGAAGAACGCGCGGGTCGGATTCGCGCGCGCGCTGCCGCTGTTCTTTCCCGAGCCCATGTTCGAGCCGGGCATCCATCCGGGCGCGGTCGTGGCGAAGTCCGCGAACGTGGACACCACGGCGCACATCGGCCCGCATTGCGTCGTCGGGGAGCGCGTCACACTCGGTCCGCGCGCCGTGTTGCAAGGCGGCAATCACATCGGCGACGACTCGTCCATTGGCGAGGATTCGCAACTTTTCCCGAACGTCGTCGTTTATGCGCGCACCCGCATCGGCGCGCGCGTGCGCATCCATGCCGGCAGCGTGGTCGGCTCGGACGGCTTCGGCTACGTGCTCGACGCCGGCGCGCACCGCAAGGTGCCGCAAGTCGGCAACGTCATCATCCATGACGACGTGGAGATCGGTTCGAACGTGAGCATCGACCGTGGCGCGCTCGGCTCGACCGTGATCGGCCGCGGCTCGAAGGTGGACAACCTATGCCAGATCGCGCACAACGTGGAAATTGGCGAGCATTGCATTTTGTGCGGGCAGGCGGGCATTTCCGGCAGCACAACGATCGGCGACTACACCGTGCTGGCGGGGCAGGTCGGCCTTGCGGGACACATCAAGATCGGCAGCCAGGTGACCATCGCGGCGCAGTCCGGCGTGATGCACGGCATCGCGGACGGCGAGAAGTGGTTCGGCACACCCGCGCAACCCGACCGCGCGATGAAGCGCCAGTTGATCGCGATGCAGAAACTGCCCGCCCTGCTCCGGCGCGTCGCCGAACTTGAGCGCAAGCTCGGGGTCCCGCCGGGTGAAGAACCGGCCGAGGGTTGAGCCGTCGCGCCGCCTGCGTCGCGACGGGAATTGCTGAAGTTCCGCGCGCCGCGCATCGTCGGGAACTCACTTGTCCAGACCGTGAACTGCCGCGCGTTTTCCAGCCTCGCCGCCACGTCCACCCTCGCCGTCCTGCTCGGCGCCGCGGCGACCGCCCGCGCGGCTGGCCGATACTTGGAGGTCACTTACCCACCCTCGCCGAACACGAACGAACTCGTGCTGGGCGTGACTTACACCCTGTGGCTGCCGGACGGCGTGCAGAAGTTCCGGGGCGTCATCGTGCATCAGCACGGCTGCGGCGAAGGCGCGTGCAAGGGCGGCGCGACCGCGGCTTACGACTTGCACTGGCAGGCGCTCGCCAAGAAATGGGACTGCGCGCTGCTCGGCCCGTCGTATCATCAGAGCGAGAAGGACAACTGCCGCCTCTGGTGCGACCCGCGCCACGGCTCGCACCAGACCTTTCTGCGCGCGCTCGCCGAGTTCGGCGCCACGTCCGGCCACGCCGAACTCGCGCGTGTGCCGTGGTGCCTGTGGGGCCACTCGGGCGGCGGCTTCTGGTCGAGCCTCATGCAGACGATGTATCCCGAGCGCATCGTTGCCATCTGGTTTCGCTCGGGCACGGCGTTCGCCACGTGGG
Source organism: Verrucomicrobiota bacterium (assembly GCA_016871675.1). Taxonomy (NCBI): domain Bacteria; kingdom Pseudomonadati; phylum Verrucomicrobiota; species Verrucomicrobiota bacterium. Next base: position 37,308 of record VHCN01000001.1, on the reverse strand, counting down.
AGAAGGGCGACATTCCAAAGCCAGAAATCCCCGCCGCGGCCTACGGCATCCCGATGATGATGAATCCGGGCGCGAAGGAAAACGGCGACAAGCGCTTCAGCGGCGCGTGGACCGGTTCGATGGACATGTTCAAGGCGTGGCGGGCGAAGGGCGCGCCCGTGGGCTTCGCGCCCGACCCGCGCACAAGCCACGAATGCGGCGACTCGCGCTATCTCGCGATCCCGTTTTTCGACGCGTGCCTCGCGCTGCGGCTCCCGGCGAAGGGCACGAGCCTGCAGACGTTGAAACCGGTGAACCTCGGCGCCGGCTACTTCGCGCCGCTGCCCGGCGACACGTTCGCTCCGGCCTCGAAGCACGCTGTGGAGCCGAAGGACGCGAGCTGGCTGCCGACGGAGTCCGTCGCGAAGGCGTGGGCCGAATACGTGAAGACTGGCGCGACGGGCGACACCACGCCGCCGCCCGCGCCCGTCGCGGTGAAGGCGACGGCGAAGGCGGACGGCGTCGAGCTCGCGTGGGACGCCGAGGCGGACTTCGAGAGCGGACTGCAAGCCTTCATCATCCAGCGCGACGGTCAATTCCTCGCGCAAGTTCCCGAAAAACCCGTGGGCCGCTTCGGCCGCGCGCTGTTCCAGCCGATGTCTTATCACGACACGCCGGAGAAACCGAAGGACGGCCCGCTGCCCGCGATGCGCTTCGTGGACGTGACCGCCAAGCCCGGCAAGCGCCACGAGTATCGCATCATCGCCGTGAACAGCCTCGGGCTGAAATCCACGCCGTCGTCCGGCGCACGCGTGCGCTAACCGGACTGCGACTCACCTCGCGTGAAGAACACGTCGCTCCTCCTTCTTGGATCGCTCTGCGTCTTCGTCGGTCGCCGCGCCGCGAAACCCAACGGCGCGGGCGAGCATCCCAACGTGCAGCTGGAGCAATTCGCCGAGGCTTGCCGCGCCGTCGCAGCGGAGCAGAAGGTCCCGCTCGTGGACCACTTCAAAATCTGGACCGAGGCCGAGGCCCGGGGCGGCGACGTCGGCTCGTGGACGACCGACCAGTGCCACCCGAATCCCAAAGGCCACCAGATGCTTGTCGAAACAATGTTGCCTGTGGTCCAAGCTGCGCTCGCGACCCGGAAACAGCCCGCATGAACCGATCGCTCGCCCTCGGAATTCTGGCGGCCGCAGTTCTGCCGGTCGTGGTTGCGGCCGCGGACTCGCGGAAGCAAACCGACTCAAACGACGGGTGGTCGCTCCATCCGCTCGTCCGGCCTGCCGTCCCGAGGATTCAAGGCTCGAAGTTCAACGTTCAAAATCCCGTTGACGCGTTCATCGTCGCGAAGCTCGTGGAGAAGAAGTTCGCGCAATCGCCCGAGGCCGACGCTCGAACCCTGGTGCGCCGGCTTTACTTCGACTTGCTCGGCCTGCCGCCGAAGCCGGAGGAAGTGGAGGCGTTCGTGAAGGAATTCTCCCCGGCTCCCCCGCTCCCCCGCTCGCCCGCCCCGGACAATGCCAGGGACAAAGGGAGATTGGGAGAAAGGGAGCGAGCCGCCATCGAGGCACTGGTGGACAAGCTCCTTGCCTCTCCCCACTACGGCGAGCGCTGGGCGCGGCACTGGCTCGATGTCGTCCACTACGGCGACACGCACGGTTACGACAAGGACAAGCCGCGCCCAAACGCCTGGCCTTATCGCGACTACGTCATCCGCGCCTTCAACGGCGACAAGCCCTACGCGCGATTCGTGCAGGAGCAGATCGCCGGTGACGTGCTGTTCCCCGGCACGCAGGACGGTGTCGAGGCGCTCGGTTTCATCGCGGCCGGCCCGTGGGATCTCATCGGCCACGCCGAGGTGCCGGAGACGAAGATTGACGGCAAGATCGCGCGCCACCTGGACCGCGACGACATGGTCGCGAACACGATGAGCACGTTCGCGAGCCTCACCGTGCACTGCGCGCAATGCCACGATCACAAGTTCGACCCCATCCCGCAGGCCGATTACTACTCGCTGCAAGCCGTCTTCGCCGCGCTTGACCGCGCGGACAAGACTTACGACACCGATCCCGCCATCGCGCGGCGCCGCGCGGACTTGCTGGCGAAGCAGCGCGACCTCAAGCCGAAGCTGGACGCCCTCAACAAGCAGCTTGCCGCCGCGGGCGGTCGCGACCTCGAACTGCTCGACAAGCTCATCCGCGAGACGAAGGCCGGCGCGGCCGCCGAGGAGCGCCCGGAGTTCGGCTGGCACAGCCAGATTTCCGCGAAACAGGAGGTGGTGAAATGGGTGCAGGTGGACCTCGGCGCCTCCGTGCCGGTCGAGCAGGTTGTGTATGTCGCGTGCCACGACAACTTCAACAACATCGGCGCGGGCTTCGGATTTCCCGTGCGCTTCAAGGTCGAGGCGGGAGACGACGCGAACTTCGAGCAGGGCGTGACGATGCTCGAAGACCAGTCAAAGGCCGACGTGCCCAATCCCGGCGTTTCACCTCGTTCCATCGCCGCCGGCAGGACGGCGCGATTCCTGCGCTTCACCGCGACCAAGCTCGCGCCGCGGCAGAACGACTTCATCTTCGCGCTCGCCGAAGTGCAGGCGCTCGACAAATCCGGCAGGAACCTCGCGCTCGGCGCTGCCGTGACGTCGCCCGACTCCATCGAGGCGCTGCCGAGGTGGAGCCGGAAGAACCTCACCGACGGCTACTACTACGGCGCGGGAAAGGGCCAGCCCGCGACGAAGCTCGCCGACCTCGAACGGCAGCGCGCGGACCTCGTCGCGCGAGTGGCGGAAGCCTCGCTGCTCGCCGAGTTCGCCACGCACGCGAAAACCACGAACGAAGTCGCCGCCGAACTCGCCAAGCTGCCCGCGCCCAAGGTGGTTTACGCCGGCACCGTGCACCACGGCTCCGGGTCGTTTCGCGGCACCGGTCCCGATGGCGGCAAGCCGCGAGAGATTCGCGTGCTTCATCGCGGCGACGTGAAGCAACCGAAAGAAGGGGCCGTGCCCGGCGCGCTGTCGTGCGTCTCGGCGTTGCCTTCACACTTCTCGATTCCATCGTCAGCCGCCGAGGGCGACCGCCGCGCCGCGCTGGCGAAGTGGCTTTCGTCGCCGGACAATCCGCTCGCCTGGCGCAGCATCGTGAACCGGGTCTGGCAGCACCACTTCGGGCACGGGCTCGTGGACACGCCGAACGATTTCGGGCGCAACGGCGCGCGGCCGACGCATCCGGAGTTGCTCGACTGGCTTGCGTGCGAATTCCGCGACAGCGGCGGTTCGTTCAAGAAACTCCACAAGCTCATCGTGATGAGCGCGACATGGAGGCAGGCATCTGAGACGCCGGGACAAGGAGACGCGGAAACACGGCGCCGGGCTGCTTCCCCCGCGGCCCCGCGGCCCCGCGGCCCCGCGGCCGCCTGGATCGATTCCGACAACCGATACCTTTGGCGCCAGAACCGCCGCAAGCTCGACGCGGAGTCGGTGCGCGACAGCGTGCTGGCCGTGGCGGGCAAGCTCGACCCGCGCATGGGCGGGCCGGCGTTTCAGGACTTCGTCATCGAGAAGCCCGAGCACTCGCCGCACTACGAGTATCACCTGCACGACCCGGACGACCCGCGTTCGCACCGGCGCTCGATCTACCGGTTCATCGTGCGCTCGCAGCTCCATCCGTTCATGACGACGCTCGACTGCGCCGACCCGTCCATCTCCGTGAGCCGCCGCAACGAGAGCGTCTCCGCGCTGCAAGCCCTCGCGCTGCTGAACAACGGCCTGATGGTCACGATGTCGAAGCACTTCGCCGCGACACTCAACACGGCCGGTGGCGACACCGCGACCCAAGTGAAACGCGCCTTCACCGAAGCCCTCGGCCGCCCGCCAAGTGCGAAGGAAGCCGGCGACCTCACCGCCTTCGCCAACCAGCACGGCCTCGCGAATGCCTGTCGCCTGCTGTTCAACTTGAACGAGTTTGCCTTCGTGGATTGAGCATGAGGAACGACTCGCCATTCCACCGGCTCCCGCGTCAGTCACGCGCACGGACACGCCGCGAATTCCTCTGGCGCAGCGGCGGCGGGCTCGGAGGCATCGCGCTCGCGAGTTTGCTCGGCCGCGAAAACCTGCCCGCAGCCGAGGCGCGGTCCGCCACTCCGCATGCTGAATGTCGCACGCCACATTTCGCGCCGAAGGCGAAGCGCGTCGTGCAGCTCTTCATGGCCGGCGCGGCGAGCCACCTTGACCTGTTCGACTTCAAGCCCGAGCTGATCAAGCGCCACGGCGAGCCGTCGGACTTCGGCGAGCCGGTCGAGGCGTTCCAGAACGGTCTCGGCCCGTGGCTGCGCCCGGTGTGGGAGTTCAAGCCTTACGGACAAACCGGCAGGATGTTGAGCGAACCGGTCGCCGACCTCGGGCGCGTCGCGGATGAACTCGCCTTTGTCCACGACCTCGTCGGCAAGACCGGCGTGCATTCGCAGGCCACGCTGTTGCAGGCGACGGGCTTCAACCTGCCGGGATTCCCCGGCATGGGCTGCTGGGTCAGCTACGGACTCGGCACGGAGAACGAAAACCTGCCCACGTTCGTTGTGCTGCCGGACCACCGCGGTTTCGCGTCCAACGGTTCGAAGAACTGGGACGCCGCGTTTCTGCCGTCGCACTACTCGGGCACGGTGATTCATCCGGGCGCCGAAACGCCCATCGCGGATTTGTTCGCGCACAAAAAGGGCGATTTCATCACGCGCGACAGCGAGGCGGCGGCGCAGTCGGTCCTGGCGAAGTTGAATCGCGACCACGCCGCGACCCGCGAGGGCGATGGCCGGCTCGACGCGCGGATCCGCAGCTACGAACTGGCCGCGCGCATGCAACTCGCCGCGCCCGAGGCGCTCGATATCTCCAAAGAGCCCGACGCGATGCTCGACCTCTACGGCGTGAAGCGATATCCGCCAACCTGGCCGAAGGAAATCAACGCCGGCGAGGAGCGCGACTGCTTCGGGCGCAAGTGCCTCGTGGCCCGGCGGCTGCTCGAGCGCGGTGTGCGCTTCGTGCAAGTCTGGAGCGGCAACGACAACGGCTTCCCGCGCCGCAACTGGGATTCGCACGAGGACGTGCAGCGCGACCACGGCCCGCTAGCGGCGGGCTTCGCGCGCGGCGCGTCCGCGCTCATCCTCGACCTGAAGCAGCGCGGACTGCTCGACGACACGATCGTCCTGTGGACGACGGAGTTCGGCCGCATGCCAAGCACGCAGGGCGGGAAGGGGCGCGATCACAACCCGTTTTGCTTCACGAACTGGCTGTGCGGCGGCGGCATCAAGCCCGGCGTGACACACGGCGAGAGCGATCTGTGGGGCTACAAGCCCGCGGACCGAAACAATCCGACGACGGTGTATGACATCCACGCCACGATGCTGCACCTGCTCGGCGTGGACCACGAGCGGCTCACGTTCCGGCACAACGGCATTGATCGAAGGCTGACCGATGTGCACGGACACGTGATCCGCGGACTGGTGGCGTGAGGAACGCGGCGCGCCTCGCACCAGTAGGCGTGGCCGTCCCCGGCAAGCGCGCTTGAGATTCCGTTTGCTCCGCGGACTTGTGGGGTAGCATAGTGCGCGCGGTTCAGCGGAGCGTAGCTCAGCCTGGCTAGAGCACTTGGTTTGGGACCAAGACGTCGCAGGTTCAAATCCTGTCGCTCCGACCACTTTCCGCAGCGCCTTCTGCAAACCTGCTCTGGCACCTCGCGGGTCTGAAGCGGCTGAAACGGAGACGGCGTGTGATCTACAGCCCCGCCACCGAGCGGCTGGTTTCTGCGCCCGGCGCGGTTCCTCATCCCGTCAGTGGCGCTCCGGCTCGAACACGCTCGCCACGACGACCTCCTTCATCTTCCACAACAGGCTCATCGTCAGCGCCACGGGCGGCAGGATGAGTCCCAATGCGATGGGCCCGCGCGACTCGCGGATCACCTCGAGCACGGCGATCATCGCGCGCGGCAGCGTGTTCACCTCCTGCAGCCCGAAGAACGCCGTGGCCACGCCCAGCACGCCGAGCAGCAGGCCGGTGTTGAGCGACGAGAACAATCGCACGTCCCCGCGCATCGTTTCGTCCGGCAGCATCGCGGCGAGTCGCTGGAGGACGAGGTTCAAGTTGAACAGGAAGACCACCCCCGCCAAGGCCAGCAGCCCAACCGCGAGCTGGAACGTGAGTTCGCTGTTCACCTTGTTATACCAATACACGAACGGCGAGAGCCCGACGTTGATGAACGCCGGCACCTTCGCGCGCTCGACCGCCGATTGCCAGATGCGCTCCTGCCGTTGGAAATGCCCGATCTCCGCGAGTCCGTAAAAGAGCATCCCCGTGCCAAGCACCGCGGGAACTGCGCCGACGGTGCGGAGCCACTCCCACGTGGCGACGTGAGCGCACGAGAGCAGCGCGAAGGGCAGACCCCAAAACAGCACGGACAACCCGCGCACCAGGTGGCGCAGTGACGGCAGCAACTCGGGATTGGGCGCGGGCGCGGCCATGGGCGCGGCGAGGATGGAGGATGAAAGCCGCGTGAGAAAGCGGAATCCTGCCGGGCTTCACGCTTGACGCCCTCCGGGACGACGGCGGCCGTTGCGACCATGCAGCCACAAGGTTGCGCGTAAGACGCACTAAAACGTGAGGTAGGTGTATTCCTTCAGCCCGCGCTCGTAGTCGTCGAGCAGGCGCATGCCCTCGCTGGGCTTCATCTTGTCGGCCTTGATGGCGTCGTCCACCTGCGCCTTCATCAGGCGTTCGAGTTCCTTCTCGTCGTATTGCACGGCGGCGAGAGATTGGACGATGGTGTTGCCTTCGATGATTTCCTCGATGTAGTAGCCGGTGGGTTCGTCGGGTTCGAGGAAGACGTGGACCTCGTTGACGCGGCCGAAGAGGTTGTGCAGGTCGCCCATGATGTCCTGATACGCCCCCATGAGGAAGAAGCCCAGGTAGTAGGGTTCGGTGCCGTTGCCGTTGAGCGGCCGCAGCGCGTGCAGGGGCAGGGTGTCGCGCACGTCGCGCAGGCCGATGAATTTGTTGATGGCGCCGTCCGAGTCACAGGTGATGTCCACGAGCGTGGCCTCGCGCGAGGGCCGTTCGTCGAGGCGCGCGAGGGGCATGATGGGGAAGAGCTGGCCGAGGGCCCAGTGGTCCAGGAGGGATTGGAAGACGGAAAAGTTGCAGAGATACTGGTCGCCGAGGGCGTCCTCGAGCTTGCGAATCTCGGCGGGCACGTAGGCCTGGCCGCGGAAGCTCTCGACGACTTCGGTGGAGATTTGCCAGTAGAGGGTTTCGATGCGGGCCTTGTCGGGGAGGTCGAGCAGGCCGAGGGTGAACATGTTGTGGGCGTCATCCTTGCGTTCCTCGGCGTCGTGGTAGGCCTCGAGTTTGTTGAGCTTGGCGAGGTTCTTGCGGATGTCGAGCATCTCGCGCACGAGGGGGTGCTCGGGGTCGCCGTTGGGAAAGAGGCTGTCCCACGGGCGGGTCTTGACGATGGAGCCAAAGACTTCGACGACGAGCACGCTGTGGTGCGCGACCAGCGCGCGCCCGCTCTCGCTGATGATGTCGGGGTGCGGGACTTTCTCCGCGTTGCAGACGTCGGCGAGGTAGTAAACGATGTCGTTGGTGTATTCCTGCAGCGAGTAGTTGGTGGAGGAATCAAACGCGCTGCGCGATCCGTCGTAGTCCACGCCAAGGCCGCCGCCCACATCCACGTGCTCGATGGGGAAGCCCATCTTGTGGAGCTTGGCGAAGAAGCGCGCGGCTTCCTGCACGGCCTTCTTGACGGTGAGGATGTCGGGCACCTGCGAACCGATGTGGAAGTGGAGGAGCTTGAGGCAATGTTCGAGCTTTTCGGCGCGGAGGATTTCGGTGGCGGCGAGAATCTCGGCGGTGCTCAGGCCGAACTTCGCGTTCTCGCCGCCGCTCTCGGCCCACTTGCCCGCGCCCTTGGCGAGCAGCCGCGCGCGGATGCCGATGATCGGCTCGACGCCGACGGCGCGCGACACGGCGATGATCTGACGGAGTTCCTCGAGCTTCTCGACGACCATGATGACGCGCTTGCCGAGCTTGATGCCCATGAGCGCCATGCGGATGAACTGCGAGTCCTTGTAGCCGTTGCAGATGATGAGCGCGCCCGGGTGGTTCTGCAGCGCGAGCCCGGCGAAGAGCTCGGGCTTGCTGCCCACCTCGAGGCCGAAGTTGAACGGCCTGCCGGCGTCGAGGATTTCCTCCACGACCTCGCGAAGCTGGTTGACCTTGATGGGGAACACGCCGCGGTATCTGCCCTGATAGTTGAACTCGGCGATCGAGGATGCGAAGGCGTGGTTCAACGCCTCGACTCGATGCCGGAGGATGTCTTGGAACCGGATGAGGAGCGGGAACTTGAGGCCGCGCGCGCGGGCTTCCTCGACGACGTCTGTGAGTTCGACGGAAGCCCCGGCCTCGTGGAGCGGGCGGGCCACGACCCGGCCGGAGTCGTTGATGTCGAAATACCGGGCGCCCCAGCGGTCAATGTTGTAGAGGGCGCGGGCGTCGTGGAGGGACCACGGCCGCGGGCAGCCTTCGGTGGTGTCGCTCATTTCGCGTGGCGCAACTCGCTGCGCCGAATTCGGCGCGCACTATACGAACGAGAAATGGGAATACAATAGGCGCGTGCGAAAAATTCACGGGAGCACGGCGGACACCGGACGCTCACTCCCGTTTGTCACATGATGTTGGCGGCAAGTTCCGCCAATTCGGAGCGCTCTCCCTTCTGCAGCTCGATGTGCGCGGCGATGGCGTGTTCGCGGAACTTGCTGACGATGTAGTTGAATCCGTTGCTCGCCGAGTCCACGTAGGGATTGTCGATCTGGTAGGGGTCGCCGGTGAAGATGATCTTCGTGCCGTTACCGACGCGCGTGACGATGGTCTTGACCTCGAGCGGCGTGAGATTCTGCGCCTCGTCAATGACCATGAACTGGTTGGCGATGGAGCGACCGCGGATGTAGCTGAGCGCCTCGACGACGATCGTGCCCGAGCGCAACAGGTCGCCGCTGCGCCGGTGGTCGTGGCCCATGTTCAAATCGCTGAGCAGTTCGAGCGCGTCGTGGATGGGCTGCATCCACGGGCTGAGTTTTTCCTCGAGCGTGCCGGGAAGAAACCCGAGTTCCTTGCCCATCGAGATGGTCGGGCGCGCGACGACGAGGCGGCGGAACTCGCGGTCCATCACGGTGCGTTTCAAGCCCGCGGCCATCGCGAGCAGCGTCTTGCCCGTGCCGGCCTTGCCCATGAGGGTGACGAGCTTCACCCGGTCGTCGAGCAGCGCGTCGAAGGCGAAGTGCTGCTCGCGGTTGCGCGGCTTGATGCCCCACACGCCCTCGCGCACGTCGAGGATGGGCACGAGCTTGGCGCCGGTCGCGTCCACTTTCGCGAGCGCGGCGCGCCTGGGGTTCGCCTCCTCGATGAGCGAGCAGTATTCGTTCGGGAAGCATCGGCGGCCGGTCTCGACGGGGAGCTCCTCGTTGGCGCGGAACTTCGCAACGGTCGCCGAACTGACCGTGCGCTCGAACATGCCCGAGTAGAGATCCTGCAACCGCACGTGATCGGTCTCGTAGTCCTCGGTCGTCAACCCGAGCGCGTCGGCCTTGATGCGGAGGTTGATGTCCTTGGTGACGAGGATCGCGCGGGTCCTGGGGAATTCCTTCTGAATGCCGAGGGCGAGGGCGATGATGCGGCTGTCGACGTTCGTGGCGTGTCCGTTGCCGTTGGTGTCCTTGAAAATGATGCGGAGCTTTCCGCCGTTGGGCAGCGCGACGCCCTCGCTCAGGTGGCCCTGCTTGCGGAGGCTGTCGAGCGTGCGCGAGACGGTGCGGGCGTTCTGGCCGCGCTCGGTGCTCTCGCGCTTGAAGCGGTCAATCTCCTCGATGACTTCGATGGGGATGAGGACGTTGTTCTCCTGGAAGCTGACCAGGGAGTTGGGGTCGTGAATGAGGACGTTGGTGTCGAGGATGTAGTTTTTCACGTTGGTGAGAGCGCCGCCGGGAACGCCGCGGGCATCCGCGGAGGACCGAGTGCTGCGCCGGGACGGGGACGGGGGCGGATCAGTGGCATCACTTGAAGTCCCCGTGCGTCACGCGGCCCATGCGGGTGTTCCAGTCCGCGAGCTGCGGGTAAAGCGCCGGGAGTTGGTAATGGCCGCTGTAGAGAAAATTGGCGAGCATGCCGAAGAGGTCGAAGTCGACGAAGCGCGGGCGTTTGCCGAGCAGGAACGGGCCCTCCAGGAGCATCTGTTCGAAGGGCAGCAGTCGCTTCTCAAGCTGGTCGAGCAGCGCGGGTTGTTGTTCGCGCCACTGGTCGAGGCAGCCCCGGCCGAACTTGCGCTCCTTGTGCCGGAGGAATCCCATGCGCGCGGACATCTCGACAAACTCCTCCCAGTAGATGTCGTTGAGCCGGAAAGTGAGGTCCTCGATGGCGTGTTCGATGTAGCGCCACACGATGTTCTGCACGCCGCGGAGCTCGCGCGGGAAAAGCCCGAGGCTGAGTTTGTCGTCAAGATACTTGGCGAGCACCTGCGTGTCGTCGTCGAGTTCGAAGAGCACCGAGCGGCCGTCGCGCAGCACGGGCACCTGATAACAGCGGCCCCGCGTGAGTTCCCACACGAGCTGGCGGTCGCCGTTGGGAATGTTCCTCGCCTTGAACCGGACTTTCGCGAACTCAAGGATGCGCCGCTGAACAATGCAGAAGGGGCTCCACGGGAATTGAACCAGCTCAATCATGCGACGGTGCGTGCAGTTGCCTTCAGACGGCTCCGACCCGCTGTCCGGACACGCGCCGACACTAGGTCCGTGCCGCCGCGGAAACAAGCCGAAGTTCGGCACGATTGCGTGTCGGGAGGCGCGACGCGGCTGGAGATTCGAATTGCCCGGCGTTCGCGGCCGTGCATCCTGTTCACGCACCATGAACCCCCGCCTGCCTGCTCTGCTCGCGGCTGCTGCGCTCGCCGCCGCGACATGGACCTCGCACGCGCAAATCACGGACGTCGCCATCACGCCGACCGGGGGGCCGAAGCGCCTGAGTCTGCGCGGGGCGCATGGAATGGAGCACATCCTCCAATCCACCACGACCCCGGGCACGCCGGGAAGCTGGACCGACCTGCTGACGTTCACCGTGACGAACACCGCCGACCACGGCTGGTTCGACAGCGCGTCGCAGATCGTCCCGCGTCGATTCTACCGGCTCGTGCGGCCGGGCGCGCCCCGGGCGCCGTTCTACGCGCCGGACCTCAACCTCGTCGATCACCTCGACCGCTCGCAGCCGTTGCTCTATCCGTCGCACAAGCGCGCCGTCGTGCTCATTCTCATCGGCACCACGTGCACCAACTCCGCGGCGAGCGTGCCGTCGATCAAGGCGCTGCGCGACCGGTTCGGCCCGCAGGGCGTGGTGTTCCACCTCGTCGGCGCCGACAACACTCCGAGCCGCACGAATCTCTTTCACTGGGCGACGAACCACACCGTGGACCTGCCCGTGCTGCACGACCCCGGCCTGCTCGCGGCGCGAGCGCTCGGCGCGGTCGCCACGACCGAGTGCTTCGCGTTCAGCACGACGAACTGGACCCAATTCTACCGCGGCGCGCTCGACGACCGGCTGGACTTCAACCAGCCGCCCACCGGGTTCACGCAAAGCTACCTCTCCAACGCGCTCGCGCAGTTCATCGCCGGGCAGACGGTCACGCCGAGCCGCACACCCGCGCAGGGCTGCGCCGTCGAGCCGCCCGCATTCGCAAACATCTCCTACGCGACGAACATCGCGCCGATTCTCCAGTCCAAGTGCGTGCGCTGCCACACGCCGGGGAACATCGGCACGTTCGCGATGACGAACTACTCCGTGGTCAGCAATCTGGCCGCGAGCATCCGCTACGAAGTCTTGTCGCGACGCATGCCGCCGTGGCACGCGGACCCTCAATACGGGAGCTTCACCAACGATACCTCGCTCACCGCGGATCAACTCAACACGCTCGTGCAGTGGCTCAATGGCGGCGCGCCGCGCGGCTCCGGCCCGGACCCGCTTGCGGACAATCCGCCCGCGCCCGTTCCCGACTGGCCCCTCGGCACGCCGGACGCCATCGTGCGCATCCCGTTGCAGTCGATCCCGGCAACGGGACCGATCGCGTATCGCTACTTCGACGTGCCCACGCCGTTCACGACCAATGTGTGGCTCCGCGCCGCCGTCGTGAGGCCGATCAACCGGCGCGTGGTGCATCACGTCCTCGTCTACTTCGGCACGAACAGCACGCTCATGGGCCTCGACGGTTTCTTCGCCGGCTACGTGCCGGGCGCGGAACAGGTGCCGTATCCCGAAGGCACCGGGAAGTTGGTCCCGTCGGGCACGCTGTTCAGGTTCCAGATGCACTACACCGCGACGGGCGAGACGGAGTCGGACCAGACCGAGCTTGGCCTCTATCTTTCGCCGGCGCCGCCCGCGGCCGAGTTGCAGACGAAGTCCGCGTTTGACGCGCTCTCGTTCTTCGGCGGACTCTTCTACTCGATCCCACCCGGCGCGGCGGACCATCCCGCCATTACAGCGCAACTGACGCCGTCCACGACGAAGGACGTGCTGCTCTACGAACTGAGCCCGCACATGCATTTCCGCGGGTCGCGTTTCAAGTATGAGGCTGTGTATCCGGACAACTCGCGCGAAGTGCTGCTGAATGTGCCGCGTTACGACTTCGAGTGGCAGACGCTGTATCGTCTCACCACGCCCAAGCGCCTCCCAGCCGGAACGCGCATCGTCTGCACGGGCGCCTTCGACAACTCGCCGCAAAACCGCCGGAACCCAAACCCCGCCGTTACCGTGACCTTTGGCGAGCAGACGAATGACGAGATGTTCATCGGTTACGTGAACTACTCGATCCTGCCCTGACACCCCGCCGCCTGCTCTGGCTCCATCGCATTCTGTGTGTGGAGGGCTGCAAGCAGCGCGCCGCGCCCGCCCGCGCCGCCCGGCTCGTGGCGATTTTGCTGCTCGGCAACATCGCGATGGCCGGATACACCTTGCTGCGTCTCCGGCGGCTGCCGCCCGGCGCGCCCGCGGACGCGCTCCTGTTGCGCAAACACGGAAAGCCTCGAGACGACGCCCGAACGACTCACGCACGAAGAAACCGGCCCCATGCTCCGCGACATTTCCATCCTGCTGCCCGCCGGCCTCGCGTTGTCCCTTGCGCTGATGCTGGTGGCGTGGGTGATGTCGCGTCGGATGAAGAACGCGGGAATCGTCGACGTGTTTTGGGCGGGCGGCTTTTTCCCGCTCGTGGGGGTCTACGCATTCTTCGCGGGCGGGGATCCGTCCCGCCGGCTGCTGATCGCCTTCATGGTTTCGCTGTGGAGCCTCCGGCTGGCGACGCACCTCTACTTCCGCGTGACAGGAAGCCCGCGGGAGGACGCGCGCTACACACGGCTCCGCGAGAAGTGGGGCCCGGACGCCAACCGGAAGATGTTCTCGTTCTTTCTCCTGCAAGGCGTGTTGCAGACGGTGCTCTCCATTCCATTCCTTGTCATCTGCACGAACGGAACCACGCCCCTGAAGCTGATCGAGTGGGCGGGCTTCATTGTGTGGCTGGGGGCATTCGTTGGCGAGACGGTCGCAGACTGGCAGCTCTCGCAATTCAAGTCGGACCCGGACCACCACGGCCGGATCTGCCGCGAGGGATTGTGGCGATTCTCGCGCCACCCGAATTACTTCTTCGAACTGATGGTGTGGGTCGGCTGGTTCATCACCGGGCTCACGGGGTGGGGGGGGCTGGCGATGATCTTTGCGCCGCTGCTCATGTGGCACTTCCTCACGAAGCTCACGGGGATTCCCGCAACCGAGGAGCAGGCGATCCGCAGCAAGGGCGAGGCTTACCGCCGCTATCAGGAGACGACCAACAAGTTCCTGCCGTGGTTCCCAAGAGAATGACGCGGGGACACAGCGACTGGGCGACGCGAAGCAGGCGGACCGATTTCCCCCGAGTCAACTTACTGCCTCTCAATTCAACCGTTCATGAACTGGGCTGAAGCGCTCCTCGAAACCAACCTCGTGCCCGACGCGATCATCCGCGCGGGCATCCGCCGGTTGCTCGCGCAAAGAATCCGCGACGAATCCGCGGGGACGGAGGACGAGCGACGGTCGCGCGCGGCGGCGTTCCTCGCGGAGATGCGCCGCGGCCCGATCGCGATCGAGACGCGCGCCGCGAACGAGCAGCACTACGAGGTCCCGACGCGCTTCTACCAGCTCTGCCTCGGCCCGCGGCTCAAATACAGCAGCGGCCTTTTCGAGCACGACGCCTCCACGCTCGCCGACGCGGAGGAAGCGATGTTGCGGCTCACGTGCTCGCGCGCGCAACTGGGCGACGGCATGTCCATCCTCGAACTCGGCTGCGGCTGGGGTTCGCTCTCGTTGTGGATGGCGGAGCAATTCCCCGGGGCGCGCATCACGGCTGTTTCAAACTCGCGCACCCAGAAGGAGTTCATCGACGCGGAGGCGGCGCGGCGCGGGTTGAAGAACGTGGCGATTGTCACGTGCGACATGAACCGCTTCGAACCCGGCGCGCGTTTTGACCGCGTGATGTCGGTCGAGATGTTCGAGCACATGCGCAACTGGGAATTGCTGCTGTCGAACATCGCGCGGTGGCTCGCGCCGGAGGGCCGGTTGTTCATCCACATCTTCACGCACGGGGAGTTCACGTATCCGTTCGTCGCGCGGGACGCGTCGGACTGGATGGCCCGGCATTTCTTCACCGGCGGCGTGATGCCGTCCGCGGAGGTGTTGCGCGAGTTCGGTCGCGACATGGAAGTGGCGGAGCAATGGGCGGTGAACGGGTCGCATTATTCGCGCACGTCGGAGGCGTGGCTGCGGAACATGGACGCGCACGCGCCCGAGGTGCGGGCGTTGTTTGCAGAAACCTACGGGGCGACGGACGCAACGCGGTGGCTTGTGCGCTGGAGGGTGTTCTTCATGGCTTGCGCCGAACTGTGGGGCTGGCGCGGCGGCGAAGAGTGGTTCGTGTCACACTACCTGCTTCGGAAACGTGACGGCCGGAACAGCAAGGGCGGTGAGCCAATCCACTAAGGCCAGCGGTGGCCGCAGAATCCCGAGGGATCAAGTCCCCGGCTTGACCTCGATGAGTTCGACTTCGAAGATGAGCAAGGCGTGCGGCGGGATGCCGCCTTCCCATGAGCCGGCGACGCCGTAGCCGAGCCCGGGCGGGATGTAGAGTTCCCACTTCGCGCCTTCCTTCATCAGACGCAGCGCCTCGGTCCAGCCCTTGACGACGCCGCTCACGTCGAACTCCATCGGCTTGCCCTTCTTGAATGAGCTGTCGAATTCCGCGCCGTTGAGCAGGCGTCCGCGATAGTGGACGACGACCTTGTCGGTGAGCTTGGGTGTCCGGCCGTCCTTCTTGCCCTCGGCGACGACGCGGTATTGGAGCCCGCTCGGAGTGGTGAGCACGCCGGCTTTGAGGCGGTTGTCGGCGAGGAACTTCTCGCCATCCCGCTTGTCGCGTTCCGATGGCGAGTTGAAGTTGAGCACGAGCGGCGGCTCGGGGGGCATGTTCGTCAACGAAGCGAGGAGCACCGGGGCGTTGGCCTCACGCGGCATTCCGCGCGCAGTGCGGAGCATGGCCTTGAGCCCGTCGCTGAAGCCGCGCGGCGGCGGCTCGGAAAGGACGCGGTGAAGAAGGTTCGTGTAGTAGAAGGTCATGGGCTTGAGCTCCAGCCGGCCGGGATCGGCCACGGAAATCTTGGTCATGTGATACGACCAGACCTGTTGCGCGCGCCGCACATAGCCGAACGCGCGATCATCCTCGCCGAGCGCCTGATAGCGGAAGGACTGAAACAGAAACGCCTCGACGATGCCCTCGAGCTTGTCGCGTCCCCCGCCGCCGTCGGCGACGAGTTCGTAGGTCCGCGCCATTGCGTAGGCATGGACGTCGGGCGGTAAGAAGTAATAATAGTCGTGGTAGCGCGCCTTCGCATAGGTGTAGAGCCGCGCGGCCTCGGCTTCACGGCCGTGGATGTAGAGGTCGTTGACGGCCTGCTTCAAAAAGTTCTTGTGGGCGTTGAGGATGTTGTCCCGGAACTTCACGTCGTCATGGATCATCTTTTCATAGGCATCGTTGGCCTTGGGGATGAGCGCAAGGTTCGGGCCAAACTCGATGAACTTGTCCCCCGGGTTGAAGACGAGCCGCCCGCGGACGGCGGCGAGCGAGATGCCCTGGTAGATGACGCGCCGGAGGGTGATCTGGTCCTCGGGCTTGGGGGCGATCTGGTTGTCGGGCTTGGCCTTCACGAGTCCGAGCGCCGCCCAGTATATCGCGTGGGCCTCGGGCAGGCGCCATTCCAGCGGGCCATGCTCGGCATCCACCTTCTTCATGAAGGCGGGGTCCATCTTGTATTTCTCGACCAGGGTCCTGGCGCGGGCCCGGGCGTCGTCGGTCTGCGGGTTCGCGAGTTCGTCGAAGTTCGGCCGGTCGCCGCCCAGGACGGCCTGCATCTCGGATGCCCACTGCATCTTGTAAGTCATGTGGGCGGCGTCGAGGTTGTTGCCCATCTTGTGCTGGAAGTGCCACGCGAGCTCGCGGTAGATGAGCGCCTCCTGCGGGTTGTAGATGCGCCCTTCGTCGCGCAGCAACTCGATGGCGCGCTGCACCCAGAGCCAGCGATCCCTCGGGTCCGGGAACTTCACGGAGATGTTGTAGCCCATGTTCCACGCCTGGTGGACCCACACGCTCACGAAGTGCGGCTGGAGCTTGGTAATCCAGTCGGCAAGCTGCACGGCCTCGAAGAACTTCTCGTCCTGCTGCAGGTCGTTCGCGCGAATCCACAGCACGTTGGCGATGAGGCCGCGGAAACCGCCGAGCGCGACGGTGGTGAACGTGAGCACCGGCGGCATGTTCTCGACGGGCGGGAGCCGCGTGAGCTTCAGGCGCGTGCGGTCGGCGTTGAGCGAGGATTGCACGACTCCCGCGCCCGCGAGCATCGCCAACGCGAGGAGCACGAGCATCACCTTGAAAAGCTTGCGCGGTTTCATGTCACTGCTGGGATTGCGCGGTGGCGAGTTCGCGACGCGTGAAGAATGTGATGCCCGCGGCGGAGACGACGCCACCGACGAGCAGCCAGATTTGCGCGAAGGCGAGTCCGACCTGCTTCCACGGGACGCTGCGGCCCGTGCTCAACGCGTCGATCGGCGAGAAGTCGAGCACGAGGTTCACCACGTTGAGCATGCCGCCGAGGATGGGGAGGAAGATGCGGTCGAGCAGGTTGATGTCGCCCGAGATGCGCGCGACGTTGCCGCCCATCAACGAGCCTTCGGAGACGACCGTGGCGATCGTGCCTGTCGAGAGGCCGATCGTCAGCACCGTGAGCGCGACGAACGCGGCCACCGGGAAGGACAGGCAGCTCGCCGCTGCCAGCCCGAGCGCCGCGAGCAGGCCGAGCCAGAAGAAGATGATGAGCAGCCCGCGCAACAGGTTCACGCCGAAGCCGCCTTCGCGGTAAAGCAACTCCATGCAGTTCTCGGGCACCATCACCATCGGGATGTCGTTGGCGTTGATGTAATCGACGATCAGCTTGCCGTCGGGAGTGAGCTGGCGCGGCTCGATGGCGATTTCGTGGAAGGTGTCGGTCGTGAGCGTCTTCAGGATGCGCTGGCGCGCGTTGGACTCGGGCGGCCCGACTTCCCACGCCGTCGGATACGGCTGCGGCGAGCCATGCATGCGCGAGGAATTGAACTTGATCCGGATGTGCAGCGGCTGGCCCATCAGCGCGGACGCGGGCATCCCGGTCTCCAGCGTCCATCGCCGACGGTAGGCGGGAAGCACGATTTGGAACTCGGCCTTGAGCATCTCGCGGAGCTCCTTGCGCATCGCCTCCAGGTCCAAGACGGTCAGGTCCTCGCCTTTGGTCTTCTCGCTCAGGATGGTCTCGACGTCCTTCTCGACGTCGATCTTTTCCTCGCGGGCGGAACCGCGGGCCACGAGCAGTTCCTCGCGCAGGATTTTCCGCTGCGCCTCCGGGAGGTTCGAGGCGCGGACCTGGATGAGGCCGTAGACGGACACGCCCGCGAGGGTGAGCAGGAGCGCGTTGAGCAGCATGATGCCGGACCATTTGCCGAGCCAGATTTGCCACCGCGGAACGGGTTTCACGGCGACGACCTGCATCTGGCAATCCTCCACGTCCTTGGCCAGCGTGCCGCACGCGAGCCACAGCGTGGCCATGCCGAGGATGAAGGTGATGAGGCTCAGCGAATACGTGATGATGATCTGCGTGAGCCCGCGCGCCGAGCCGTCGGTCTTCACGAGCAGTGGAAGGCCGATGACGATGGTGAGGAGGAGCGTCGTGAGCACGGGCACGAGCTTGAATCGCCACGCCGCGCGATACGTGAGCCCGGCGACGGCGACGACCTGCTGCCATTCGCGGGGCACCAGCGTGAACCACAGCGGCGGCGGCGATTGGCTCCAATCCGCAGGCCACTCGTTGCCGACGGTGGCGACCTTGGCGAGCGCCTCCGCGGGCGTCCGCGCCGGCACGATGCCGCGGAAGCTGTAGCCCCGGGCCTCGATGGACGCCGCGAGCCATGTGTTCCCGCGAAAGCCCGCGATCGCGCAGTAGACCAGCTTGACGGCGAGCACGAAGAGCAGGTTGGACTGGCGCAATTCGAAGAAGAGGTGGCCGATCGCCGCCGCCGCGAGTGTGAGGACCAACCCGGCGATCCACACGCGCTTTACGAGCGCCCAGATCCAGTTGAACAGGAACCCGGGCCACGAGAAGCCGCGCTTCACCGCCGCGCTGCCGCGCAACGGATGCGTGTAGATTTCGTAGGTGTTCACAGTGGCGTCGGTGCAATGCGAGTCAGGCGGCGCAGATGCGCCTCGCGCGCGCGCGGGGCCCCCTCTGTGTCCGTTGCGCCTTCGAGGTTCATCCGCCGCCCATGATGGGGGGGTGCAGTCACTTCTTTCTGAGCAGGGATGAGAGCTTGTCGTCGGCCTTGGTGTCGGCGGTCTTGCCCGCATCGGCCACGGCGACCCTCGGTGGCGCGGGCGCGGCCGCGGGCGCGGACTTCGCGAGCGCGTCGAGCTTCTTGCGGCTCGCGGACTCCTGCTCGTCGGCCACGACGACCTGCGGCGCGGCGGCGGGCGTGACGGCGGCGGGCGCGGTGAAGCGTTCAAGCAACTTGTCCGTGCCGGAGGCGTCGACCGCGCCGGTGCGCAGGTAGGCGGCCACTTGCGACCCGGACAACGCGCCGGACGTCTGCTGCTCGCCCGCGCGCGCTCTCTCGACCACGCCGAGGAAGTAGCTCTCGAGGTTCTGCGTCGGGTTGTCCACGGTGACCTTGTCCCCGGCGACGTCCGCGCGGATGGTGTCGAGAACCTTCTGCATCGTCTCGCGGGGCAGCGCGGGCGACGTGATGCGCACGGTGTCGCGCTCGCTGAGCAGTTCGTTGAGTGTGCCTTGCGCGTGAATCTTGCCGCCGTAGTAGATGACCACGCGGTCGCACACATCCTCCACGTCGGCGAGCAGGTGGCTGGAGAGGATGATGGTCTTGCCGCGGCGCGCGAGGGTGAGGATGAGGTCCTTGACCTCGCGGCAGCCGATGGGGTCGAGGCCGGCGGTGGGTTCGTCGAGGATGACGAGGTCGGGGTCGTTGATGAGCGCCTGCGCGAGGCCGATGCGGCGTTGCATGCCCTTGGAGAATTCGCCGACGGTGCGGGAGCGGACCTGGTTGAGGCCGACCATCTCGAGGAGTTGCTCGGCGCGGTAGCGCCGGTCGTTGGGCGCGAGTTCGAAGAGGTTGCCGAAGAACTCGAGCGTCTCGCGGGAATTCAGGTAGCGGTAGAGGTAGGACTCCTCGGGCAGGTAGCCGAGGCGCGCCTTGGTTTTCACGTGGCGCGGCGAGTGGCCGAAGACCTCGATATGGCCGCGGGTCGGGTAGAGCAGGCCAAGGAGCATCTTGATCGTGGTGGACTTGCCGGAGCCGTTGGGCCCGAGCAACCCGAAGACCTCGCCGCGGCGGATTTCGAAGTCCACGTTGTCCACGGCCTTGGCTTTGGGCCGGCCCCAGAAGTCGTTGAAAATCTTCGTGAGCCCGCGCACGGCGACGACGGTCTCGGAGGATTGCCGATTTTCGATTTCCGATTGCGGATTGTCGAGGGACGTCATGAAGTTCTTGCTGCTCGTGGTTTCAACTCGCGTGCATGGCGTTGGAATCCGAAACCGGGAAAAAACACAACGAGACCAAACAGAATCGGCAACGGGGACACGCGCCATTCCCCTGACATGATAAAGAGGGGATAAATTCCGAACCCGGCCAAGACACCCCCGGCAAGAAGCAAAACCAAGCCAGCGTGTTATAGGTTGGTGCCTGTAACTCTGGATGGCGCCTGCGCAATTCCACTTCGGACGCGATGGCTCCGGCAGCAGCCTCGCCCCGTCCCTTGCACGCCGTCGCCAGACCGACCTCCGCCGCGCCATTTGAGCACAGCGCCCGCCCGGAATGCTTGCACACCGCGGTGGCGTCCATTTCACGATGATTGAAGCATTTCATCGGGCGCGGCGGTTACGGTCTGAAAAACTCACGCCATCTTCGGCTGCAACTGGCCCGCTGCGGCGTGCTTGCCGGCGTCGGCGCCGGGTGGTTCGGGCGCGGGCGCGTGCTGGAAGGGTTCGAGTTCCTCGCCCTGCCGCACGAGGCGCGCGCTGTTGAAGACGACGATGAGCGAACCGGCGTTGTGCATGATGGCCGCGATGATCGGGCTCAGGTAGCCGAACGCCGCCGCGGTAAGACCGCCGATGATGAAGAAGATGCCGAAGAGAAAGTTCTGGTTGATGACGGAGCGGGTCATGCGCGAGAGCTTCACGAGGAAGGGCAGGCGGCGAAGGTCGTTGTTCATGAGCGCGATGGTCGCGCTGTGGATGGCCACCTCGCTGCCGGCGGCGCCCATGGCGATGCCGAGGTCGCCGGCGGCGAGCGCGGGCGCGTCGTTCACGCCGTCGCCGACCACGGCCACCTTGTAGCCGCGGGCGCGCGTGGCCTTGACGAACTCGACCTTGTTCTGCGGGAGGCACTCGGCGAGGACTTCCTCGCAGCCGATGTCGCGGGCGACGCGGGCGGCGACGGGCTGGCGGTCGCCGCTGACCATCGCGATGCGGCGCACGCCGACGGCCTTGAGCTCGACGAGGGAGTCCTTGGCTTCGTGGCGGGTTTCGTCCTGCAAGCCGACCCAGCCGATGCACTGGCCGTTGCGGGCGACGAAGAGCAGGCTGAAGCCCTCGGTTTCGTTGATGTCCACGCTCTTGAGGAATTCACCGGTGACGCCGTTGTCCGTGAGCCACGCGGACCGGCCGACGAGGACCACGGTGCCGTCCACGTTGGCTTTCACGCCGCGGCCGGCGGTCTCGGCGAAGTTCTTCGGCTCGGGCAACTGCACGCCGGCTTCGGCGGCGAGCTCGGCGAGCGCCTTGGCGGTGGGGTGGTTGCTGTATTTCTCCGCGCTCGCCGCGGTCTTGAGCAGGTCGGACGGCGTGACGCCCGCCGCGGGCGCGAGGCGGCTGACGGCGAGCTTGCCGGTGGTGAGCGTGCCAGTCTTGTCGAAGACGAACGCGTTGATCTTCGCGGCAAGTTCGATGTCGGCGACGTTCTTGATGAGGATGCCGAGGCGCGCCGCGGCAGAGAGCGCGGCGACCATCGCCGTGGGCGTGGCGAGGATGAACGCGCACGGGCAGGCGACGACGAGGACGGCGATGACGCGCGACAGGTCCTGCGTGAAGGTCCACACGAGCGCGCCGATGACGAGCACGAGCGGCGTGTAGAAGCCCATGTATTGATCCACGATCTTTTGCATCGGGAGCTTGGTTTTCTCGGCGGCGAGGATGAGGTCGCGGACCTTGCCAAGCGTGGTGTCCCGTCCGGCGCGGGTGACTTTGATCTCGAGGACGCCGGTGAGGTTGATGGTGCCGGCGAAGACGGAGTCGCCGGGCTTCTTGTCAATGGGCAGCGACTCGCCGGTGATGTTGGCCTGGTTGATGGAGCCTTCGCCGGAGAGAATCTGCCCGTCGGCCGCGACGTTGTCGCCGGGACGCACGCGGATGACGTCGCCGACGGCGAGTTCATGAACGGCGACCTCGGTTTCGGAGCCGTCCTTGAGCCGGCGGGCCTTGGTGGGCGTGAGGCGGATGAGTGATTCGATGGACTGGCGCGCGCCGGCGGCGGTGCGGGTCTCGATGATTTCACCGAGGAGCATGAAGAACGCGACGATGCCCGCGGTCTGGTATCCGCCCGCCTCGCCCGTGGCTCCGAATGCCCCGCCCGCGAATGCCGCGAGGACGGCCAGGCCGACGAGTTCGTTGATGGAGAGGATGCCGCGGCGAAGGTCCTTGATGGACGTCCAGACGATCGGGTAACCGAGGATGATGGCGCCGATCATGGCGCTGAGTTCGGAGACGACGCGGCCACTGGTGAAGAACCAGTCCACGATGAACGAGTTGATGATGAAGATCAGGCCGACGAGGGTCTGGCCGAGCTTGATCTGCGTGTGCTCGTGGTCGTGGCCGCAGCTCTGGCAATCCGCGCCATCGTGATGGTCGTGGTCGTGCGGGTGTTGGTGGACGTGTTCGTCCGTGGCGAACCTTGAGGTTTGCATGTTAGTGGGGCTGTCCGGGGGCGTTGGTCGAGGACTTGGGCGGTTCCGGGTTGAGGAGCAGGCGGATTTCCGGCCGGCCGGAGGCGGATTCGGGAAGGAGGAAGAGGTCCGCCTTGTTCGTCAGGATTCGCCCGATGGCCTCGGTGAAGAGGCGTTCGCGGAAGAGCGTGGGGTTGGCGCGGTAGGCGGGGAATTGCTTGGTGAAGGACTCGGCATCGGCGAGCGCGGATGCGCGGAGCTTGCTGGCGTTGCCGTTGGCCTTGCTCAAGATGTCCGCGGCCTCGCCGCTCGCGGTGGCCACGAGGTTGTTCGCCTTGCCTTTGGCCTCGTTGATGGCGGTGCTGCGCGCAGCCTCGGCGATGGAGACTTCGCGGAAGGCGTCGCCGACCTGCCGCGGGACCTTCGTCTCGACGGTGGAATTGGCCTCGTCCACCTCGACGCCGAGCGCGTGGCGCGATACCAGATCGCTCGTGCGGCGCAACACGTCGTTGCGGAAGGCCGCGACGTTCGTGCGGGTGGCGCCGTCGACATTGAACCGCGCCGCGACAGCGTGGATGGCGTTGTTGACCGCGTTCTCGACGAGGTTTGAGGTGACGGTGAAGTTGAACGCGTAGTTGACCGGGTCGCTGATCCGGTAACGCACCACGGCGCGGGCGTGCATGATGTTGCCGTCGCCGGAGATTGCATAGCCGTCGGAAGCGGGATTGAGCGAGCCGGTCATGTCGGGTTCCTTGCCGGCGAGTTCCTGTTCGCGGGTGACGGCATACCAGCCGACGGTGGAGCGGACGGAATGCTGGAGGTGCCGCGGAATCTTCACGACCTCGTCGATGGGATACGGCCACGCCCAATGCCATCCGGGGAGGTAGAGCTGGCCGTCGCCGGTCGCGACGAGTTTGCCGAAGCGCAGTTTCACGGCGACTTGGTTCTGGTCCACGATGAACATGCCGGAGCAGACGAAGACGATGAGCAGTGCGACCATCAGGGCCTTCACGAGCACGAAGCTGCTGCTCAACGCCTCCTCGAGCGCGCGCGAGCCGGCGTCCTCGACGATCACGGGCTGTGGATCGGGTGGGGGCGCGGGCCTGGGATTGGCGGGCCCGTGGTCGTGACCGCCGGGGCCGTGGGTGTGGCCTTCGGGCCCGTGCGAATGTCCGCCGGGGCCGTGGTCGTGGTCGTGGTCGTGAGGCTGGCTCATGGCGCGATCACTTGTTGGTCTTGGTGGTCGTGTTCACGCCGCGCAAGTAGTCGAAGGGCGGCGTCCGGGTATCGACAATCAGCGTGGCGCGGTCCTTGAGGCTGTCCTCGAGCGCCTTGATCCGCATGAGGAAGGTGGCGAGCTCGGGGTTGCGCTCGAGGATGCGGTAGGCTTCCTGCGAATCGGCCTCGGCCTGGCCGCGGACGCGGGTGGCCTCGGCGTCGGCCTTGGCGAGGATTTCGTCGCGCTTGCGGTTGGCCTCGGCGGTGATCTCGATGGCGCGGGCCTGCCCCTCGGCCTGGTATTGTTGCACGAGGCGCTCGCGTTCGGCCTTCATGCGGGCGAAGACGCTCTGGGTGATGGTCTCGGGGATGCCGAGGCGCTTGATGCCGAGGAACTCGATGTTCACGCCGTATTTCGCCTGCGCCTCGCTCTTGATGTAGGCGAGCATCTCCTTCTCGATGTCGTCGAACTTGAGTTGCGCGGGGTCGGTGGAGACGTAGTGGTTGAAGGGGTGCTTGCCGACGACGGCGTTCTTGGCGCTGCCGACGAGGCCGTCGAGGTTGCGCGTGGCGTCGTTGGTCGAGCCGCCGAAGCTGCTGTAGAAGAGCTGCGGGTTGACGATCTTCCAGCCGAGGTAGACCTGCACCATGAGCGGCTTGCCGTCGCTCGTGAGGGCTTCCTCGAACTTGCCCTCGAAGGACTGCACGCGGGCGTCGAATTTGTGCACCTTCTGGATGGGCCACGGGAGCTTGAAGTGCAGGCCGGGCGACACCGAGCCCGCGGTGGGGTTTCCGAACGTGGAGACGAAGGCCACTTCGCTCTGTCGGACCTGGAAGAAAAAGAGCAGCAGGACGAACAGGACCAGCAGCAGCATGCCAATGGTGACGGCGAGTTTGTTTCCCTTCATGGTATCAAGTGTGTGTGTTGAGATGGTGATGGCGGGCGGGTTACTTCTTGGGCGGCGGAACGGGGACGTCGAGCAGATCGTTGCGAATCTTGGTTTCGAGGTTGAGTTGGAAGACCTCGTGGGCGTTGGTGACGGCGAGGATATACTTGCGCGGACCCTGCATCGCGCGGGCGACGGTCTGCAGGTAGAATCGCTCGGGATAAATGACGGGCGCGGCGTCGAAGGCCTTGATCTGGTCGCGGAATTGCTCGGCGGACGCGGTGGCCGAGTTGGTGCGGCGGAGACTGTAGGCAGCGGCATCCTCGCGGATGCGCGTGGCCTCGGCGGTCGCCAGGGCGTTGGTCTTCGCGGCGATGCCCTCGCCCAGGAGGATTTGCGCGGCCCGCTGTTGCTCGGCGCCGACGACGGATTCGAAGGCCTCGGCGACCTTCACGGTCTCGACGCCGATGGGCGGGTGAATGTCGCGCAGGCCGACGTAGGTGACTTCAATGCCGAGCTTGCGGTCGTCGGCGAGTTTCTGGATGCGCGAGCGCAACACGGCGGCGGCGGCTTCGCGGCCGGTGGACATGATTTCGAGGAGGTCCACGCTGACGAGGTGGCGGTTGACTTCGCGGCTGGCGATTTTCTCGAGCAGGCTCGCGCCGTCGGTGTGCCCGCGGGCCCACTGCACGATGTCCTTGATGCGGTATTGGACGGGGATGCTGACGGTCAGGAGGCTGACGGGGACGGCTTGCGAGCCGGATGCGTTGGTGCTGACTTCGCGCTCCCGGCTGGCGACGATCAGGTTGTATTCCTCCTTTGTGTGACTGACGGTCCAAAGGACGACGGTTTCCTTTTCCTTCTCGGGGTCGGGGATGTAGCCGACGCTGAAGGTCTTGATCTGCTGTGTCTGGAATCGGTGCACGCGGTCAATTGGCCACGGATACGTGAGCGCGAGCCCGGGCTTGAGCACTTCGCGGCCGGCGACGGGTTTGCCGAAGCGCTCGAGCAACGCCTCCTCGTGCGGCTCGATGAACACCACGCACGTGGAGAGCATCAGCACGCCGACTTGCACGAGGATGAGCCACGACAGCGAGCGCTCGAGGAACTTGTAGAACCACGTTTCCGACACCTTGAATCCGAACTGATAGTCAATGGCCTGCGCGGCGGTGGTGAAGAGCCCCTCCGGTTGCCCGAGCAAGCCCACGAGCCGGCTGTCGTAGAGCAGCCGCGCCGACTTGCCGCGGACGCGCGGCCGGTAGACCTCGAGGATGAGGTTGATGAGCGTTTCTGCCGCGGCAAGCGTGAGAATCGCGCACAACACGCGCGCGGCGTAGAGGTCCACCCGCTCGTAGTGGAAGTAGACCAGCGAGATCCCGGCCGCCGAGACGATCGTCAAGTAGGCGCCCAGGAGCATGTAGCTGGCGCTGGGCCGCAGCAACCGCTGGTCTTCGAGCCGTGCGAAGCTCGCGGCGAACCGGCCGGCGATGAACAGCATCAGGAAGCTCCCGACGAAGATCGCGGCGATGGCGACCCCCGGGGCGTAGACGTCGGCGACGGGCGGGTTGAGCACGCGCCGCCATAGCGCCCATGCCGCGACGGATTGCAGGATGAGCAGCAGCACCGTGAAGGCGGGGACGAGCCACTTCTCGAACTGGTCCCGCGCGCGCCGGGCGGGGAAGCTCTCGGCATCGGCCGTCTCAAAGATGGACGTGCGATGGGCGGTGCGGGCGAGTTCCTCCATCTCGAGCTTTTCAAGCGACTCGCGGGCTTCGAGCCGCATCTGGAAGTAGCTCATCGCGGACACCAGGAAGCCGAGCCACAGGAAAACCGTGGCGACCTCGTCGCACAGCGAACTCGAGAATTTGGAGAGGAATCCCGAGACGACCGCCGCCACGAAGAGCAGCAGGAGGTTGGTCAGGCCTTTGCGTTGGACGTTGCGTTCCATTTCAATTCCGTTGGGGTGTTACTCCCGGTTCATTGCGTGCCGCCGAGTTCGCGATCTTCAAACAGCACCAGCGCCAGCGCCAGCGAGGCGGCGAGGTAAAACACCACGTAGCCCAGCGCCTTGGCGACGTAGGTCCACACGCCCTCAATGGCTTTCGAGCCCTCGATCGCGTCGGCAATCCAGAACAACTGCCAGTTTGGCACCGCCGCATAAAGGGCTTCGCCCACATGACGCCACGCGGACTTGGAGTCCGCGAGGTTCCCGAAGAGGTAATCGCTCATCAGGCCAAGCAAAAACAATGCCGTGCATATCGCAAGGGTCGGGACGACTTCAAAACGAGTCGAACAGGCGAGCGCAAGCCCGGCAATGATCCACAGCGCGTAAAGCACCAGCACCGTCGCGGGCAGGAGCCGGTAGTCCACCTCCGGATTCCCGATGCCGGGCCGGTACAGCTTCACGAAGTTGACGATGATCACGAACGCCACCGTCGTCATCACCACAACGAACCGCGTCGCATCCGGCACGAACGGCCGCCGCAGGAAGTAGTTCGTGAACCCGCCCAGCAGAAACGCCAACGCCACCGACCCGTAGAAAATGGACGTCCCGGCCAGGTCCGCGTCCCCGTAGGCATCGAACGCCATCCGGCTGGCCAGCAGCGACGCCAGCGCGTTCACGTAGGTCATCACCGTCAATGCGCCCGCCAGCCCGAGATACTTGGCCAGGAGGAACTGCACCCGGCCGACCGGCTTGGCCAGAACCGCCAGCGCGGTGCCGGAGCGGATTTCGTGCGCGACCGAGGACGACGCGCTCAGGACCGCCGCGACCAATCCGCTGACCAGCATCACCGCGAGCGAGCCGTCCTTGACCAGTTTGGGGTCGTCGCCGAAGCCGAAATAAGGCACGGCGGCGATGAACACGATGAACAGCGCCGAACACGTCATCAGCAGCAGGAAGACCGGCTGGCGCACCAGTTCCATGAAGGCGTTGAGGGCGATGGTCCAAAACTGGCGCATTGGGTTCGTTCGGTTGGCGGCGGATGATACGGGCGACCAAGTTCATTGCAATAGTTTCCCCCGTTCGACCGCGGGCCCGAGGGGCGGTTCAAACGGGCCGTCCGCGCCGGCAAACTTCACGCCCTGCGCCGGAACAAACCCGATGACCACTCCCCTTCGATGTCCTTGACTGCCAGTTTCATCCCGCCGCGGGCCATTTCTTTTTTCACCCCCGCAAACTGCCGCCGCAGGATCCCGGCAAGCACCAACGCCCCACCCGGTTTCAACCGCGCGAGGATGCGCCGACGTTCCCCGATCAGCAGGTCGCTTGTAAGGTTCGCGGCGATCACGTCGAACGTCTCCCGCGCCCGCCATGGGAGCGCGCGCAAATCCGCCTGGACGAGTCGGATCGACCGCAGGACGTCGTTTGTGCGGGCGTTCTCGCGCGCCACCCGGACCGATTCGGGGTCGAAATCGAGTGCCGCCACGGGCCTGTAGCCGAGCTTCGCCGCGGCGATGGCGAGGATTCCCGATCCCGTCCCGATGTCGAGGAACGACTGCGCCCGCCCCGGCACGCGCTCGGTGGCGAGCTGTTCGAGGCAGAAGCGCGTGGTCGCATGCTGCCCCGTGCCGAAGCTCAGCCCGGGATCGAGCACCACCACGACCTGGCCACGGCGCGGCCTGCGGCGGCTCCAACTCGGCTTCAGCAGCAGCACCCGGCTGATTTCGACGGGCTTGAAGTGCCGCTTCCACGACTCCGCCCAATCCTCGCGCCGCAGCCGGCGCGTCTGAATCCGGCCCGAACCGGCGTCGAACCCGGCGGTGCGAAGTTCCGCCCATGCGGACCGGATCCGCCCCCGCTCCACGGCGCTCAGCCCGCCGCGGCGGTCGAGGCAGGCCGTGACTTCAGTGCGCCGTGTTTGCGCGTTCGTGCAAATCGCCGTCCCGCAGCCGAGCACCTCCCCAAGCCGTTCGCCGATGGCTTCCGCCGCGGCCTCGCGCGTCGCGACGGACACGCACAGGAGCGTCCCGCCAGTCCGCTTCGTGGCTCGACTCGCGCTCATGGCACGTCGCGCCACGGCGTGAAGTTGAGCAACTCCACCTCGGCGCGCCGCGGCAAACACTCCACCACCGTCGCGCTTGCGTATTCGATGTCGAAGTGCGCGAGCTTCGGCACCGGCAGTTGCAACAGCACCGCGAGCAGCATCCGGATCACGCCGCCGTGGCAGACGATCGCCGCCGTCTGGCCGCGGCACTCGGTGAGAATCCTCCGCAGGCACGGCTCGACCCGCGCGCGCAGGTTCGCGGCGGATTCGGCGCCGGGAATCGCGCCTTCCTCGAGCATGTGCAGCCAGTCGAACGCGCTCACGTTGAACTGCTCGTGCACTTGCTGCCAGCTCAGCCCCGTCCACGCGCCGAAGTCCACTTCCCGCAAGTCATCCATCGTCCGCGGCGCCGCGGGCGAATGCGCGGCCAGCGGCGCGAGCGTCTGTTGCGCGCGCTTCATCGGGCTGGAGTAGATGGCGTTGAAGTGCACCGCGCGCAACCAGCCCGCGAGCGCCTTCGCCTGCTCATGGCCGCGCGGCGACAGCTCCATGTCGATCCGCCCGCCGAAGATGCGGTGGTAGCGCGCCTCCACCTCGCCGTGGCGCAGGAGATAAAGTCGGGTCGGTGATTCCATCGGGAACAACGGGCTGCGGGAAGGGTGGACGGTCGATGACGCCCAACAATCGTGATGCGAAAGTCGAGTCAACCGATCCTCCACGGAACGTTGGACCCTGACCTTGTCATCCTTCCCGGATCGCCTCCTGCTGCGCCGCGAGCAACTGCCGGATGCCGGCCTTCCCCAGTTCGAGCATCGCCGCGAGGTGCGCGTCGCCGAAAGTCGCCTCTTCGCCCGTGCCCTGCAACTCGATGAACTCGCCCCTGCCCGTCATCACCAGGTTCATGTCCACCTCGGCCGCGGCGTCCTCCGTGTAGCAGAGGTCGAGCAGCGGCACGCCATTCACCACGCCCACGCTCACGGCGGCGACGCTGTTCGCGATCGGGTCGGCCGCGAGCTTCCCCTCGGTCTGCAATCTCCTTACCGCGAGCGACAGCGCGACAAACGCGCCCGTGATGGCGGCCGTGCGCGTCCCGCCGTCCGCCTGCAACACATCGCAATCCACCCACAGCGTGCGCGCGCCGACTTTCTCGAGGTCCACGGCGGAGCGCATCGCGCGCCCGATGAGCCGCTGGATTTCCGTCGAGCGGCCGTCCACCTTGCCCTTCGCGCTGTCGCGGGCTTTCCGCGTGAGGGTCGAGTAAGGCAGCATCGAATACTCCGCGGTCAGCCAGCCGCCGGTGACGTTTTGTTCCTTCATCCAGCGCGGCACGGTTTCCTCGATCATCACGGCGCAGATGACGCGCGTGTTGCCCCACTCGACAAGCGTCGAGCCGGAGGCGTGCGGGGCGATGTGGTTTTGGAACCGCAGCGGACGCAACTCGCCGGGATGACGCCCGTCGGCGCGTTCGAGGGCGGCACCGGCATTGGCGGGCGCGGAGGCGTTATCCATAAGCGCGCGGATGGTAGGGCGGCGGCGATTCAAGTTCCAAGTTTCAAGTTCCGGGTTCGACGGTGAAGATTGAACTTTGAACTTTGCACTCACTCCGCGAAAAGGAGTCATGTCGTCGCTCCAAGTCCTCGCCGTCGTCGGCAGCCTGCACGGGAAGTCGGTCACGCGCGCCGTGGTGCTGCACGTTGCCGGGCAGCTTCGCGCCGCGGGCTGTTCCGTGGACGTGCTCGACCTCGCGCAGGAACCGCTGCCGCCATTCAATCCCGACGAGACGTTCGCCGCGCCGCATTTCCCCGCGCTCAAAGCCCGTGTGGACGCCGCGGACGTTTTCGTGCTCGGCACGCCGGATTACCACGGCAGCATCAGCTCCACGCTGAAGAATTTCCTCGATCATTTCTGGCACGAGTTTGCCGGGCGGCTCTTTGCCACGGTCGTCGCCTCGCACGAAAAGGGCCTGACCGTCACCGACCAGCTCCGCACCGTGGCGCGGCAATGCTACGCGTGGTCGCTCCCCTACGGCGTGGCGTTCATGGAGAAGGAGGACGTCTCGAAGGAGGGCGAAATCGTGAGCGACGGCTTGAAGGAACGCCTCGCGATGCTCGTGCGCGACACGAAGACCTACGGCACCCTGCTCGCGGAACAGCGCCGCGCCGACCTCGCGGGAACCGAGCCGGGTTTCATGGCGCGGCTGCGGAAGTGACCGGCGCGCGCCACGGCGAACTCAGACCGCCGCGGCAATCGCGCCGCCCATCTCGCGGGTGCCGGCCTTCCGCGCGCCCGCGTCCGTCGCGGTGTAAATATCCCCCGTGCGCAACCCGTCGGCGATGACCTTCGCGACCGCGGCCTCGATGGATTTCGCCGCGTCGTCGAGCCCGAAGCTGTGGCGCAGCATCAGCGCCGCGGAGAGGATCTGCGCGATGGGATTGGCGAGGTCCTTGCCCGCGATGTCCGGCGCGGTGCCGCCCGCGGGCTCGTAAAAACCAAACGTCCACCCACCGGTCGTCGCGCCGAGGCTCGCGCTCGGCAGCATCCCGAGCGAACCCGCGAGCGCCGCGGCCTCGTCGCTGAGGATGTCGCCGAACAGGTTTTCGCACAGCAGCACGTCAAACTGCGCCGGGCGCAGCAGGAGTTGCATCGCGGCGTTGTCCACGAACATGTGATCGAGCGCCACGTCGGCGTAATCCTTGGCGACGCGCGTGACGACCTCGCGCCAGAGCACGCCGTTCTCGAGCACGTTCGCCTTGTCGATGCTGCACAGCTTCCGCCGCCTCAGTTGCGCGGCCTTGAACGCGACGTGCGCGATGCGCTCGATCTCGGGCGTCGTGTAGACCATCGTGTCCACCGCGCGCTGGTGCCGGCGCAGCACCACCGTCTGCTCGCGTCCCGGCTGCGCGTCGCGCGTCTCGTATTCCTCGGTCTTCTTGGGCTGGCCGAAGTAAAGTCCGCCGGTCAATTCGCGCACCACGAGGATGTCGATGCCGTCGCCCTGCCGCTCCGGGCGCAACGGGCACGCGTGCGCGAGCGCCTTCGGGAGCTTGACGGGCCGCAAGTTCGCGTAGAGGCCGAATTCCTTCCGCAGCCGCAGCAGCGCGGCGCGCTCGGGGCGCTCTTCCTTCGGGAGGGTGGGGTCGCGGTCCGGCAGGCCGACGGAGCCGAAGAGAATCGCGTGCGACTTGCGGCACAGCTCAAGCGTCGCGTCGGGCAGCGCCTGCCCCGCCGCGTCGATCCCCGCCCAGCCGACGGGCGCCGCGCTGATGAGGAAGTCGAGTTGGAATCGCTTCTCGACCGCGCGCAGGACCCTGACCGCCTCGCGCATCACTTCCGGCCCGATGCCGTCGCCCGCAAGCGCGGCGATCCGAATCGTGTTTCCCATGGCGCGCAGCGTAAGGACGCCCCGCGAATGCGTGAAGGAGAAACTCCGCCGACGCGATCACTTCACGCCGGTCACGAGCGGCTGCGCCCACGCCTGCTCGACCTCGCCGAGTTCGGACGGGTTCTGCTTGGTCTTCGTGGAGATGACGCGGGCGCGGACGTAAATCTCGTCGCCCTTGAGGCGGTAGCTCGCAACCGGGCCCTTCACCTCGGCGAGGATGGCGCCGACGTCGGCGCTGTAGGTGTGCGTCTTGCGGAGCCGCTCGCCGGCGGCGTTGCGGACCGGCTGGTTGTCGCGGTTGAAGCCCTTCCGCGTGCCGATGAATTGCGTGGTGTAACTCACGCCCGCCTCGGGTTCGATCTCGACGCGGTATTCGCCGGGGCCGCGGCGGACGTCGCGCAGTTTCACGCCGTTGCTCGCGTAGAAATCCCCGGCCTCCATCGCGGCGACGATGGACTCGGGCGCGAGGCTCGGCGCGCGGACAACCACCCAGCCGCGGCCGGAGTAGGTCTTGGTCACGAGGTCGCGGTTCGGGTCGCGTGCGGCCGCGGCGTCGTCGGCGACGGTTTTTGGGGTGACAGCCGGCGCGGTTTCCTTGGGTTTCTTGGACTCGGCCTCCTTCTTTGGTGCGGCGGCTTTCTTCGCGGCATCGATGCCCTTGTAGAGCGCGATGTCGTGGTAGTGGTGCGAATCGTCGGTGCCCACGCCGTAGACGACGCCGAGCCCGAGCACGCCGAGGCGCCACGTGAGCACGATGTCCCAGAAGCGGTCCATGCCCGGCGTGGCGTTTGTGTGGCCGAAGTTGTAAACGCGATTGTGCCCGTTGTAGACCTCGAAGAACCGCTGCCCGCGCACCTGCATGAATTCCTCCGCGGTGATCGCGAAGCCGAAGTTCGGATGGTTCAAGTGCGCGAACATCGGCACGCCCGTCGCGCGCCGCTGCTCGTCCACGGCGTCGAAGTTGTTCTGCATGATCTCGACGATGTTCGAGCCGCCGAGCGGCTTGATGAGCTTGCGCAGGTTGATGCCGTTGATGTGCACCGGCGCGGGCGGGAGCTTCGATGAATCGGTGATCTCCTCGGCGCGGATGAGCAGGAACTTGCCCGGCTCCTCGACCTTTTTCCGGAACTCGTCAAAGGTCTTCAGCCGCGCGAACACGATGCGGCTGCGCACCTCCGTTTCGACCCAGTCGCCGAAGCGCCGCTGGTATTTCTCGAGCGCCGCCTCGTAAAGGCGGTTGCCGGTGATCTCGCGGAACCGGTTCGTGTCCTGGAACGTGTTGTGGTCGGAGATCGCGAGGAAGTCGTAGCCGTGCGTCCGATACCAGTCGGCGATCATTTCCGGGAAGTCATCGCCATCGCTCCAGAACGAGTGCGTGTGCAGATTGCCCTTGAACCAGCGCGCGCCGGCGTCCGCGGCGACGCCCTGCGCGGCACAGCCGAGAACGACGACGGCAAGGGTGGCGATGACTTGAGGCAAAGTGCGGCGCGTGAGCATGGCGGTTTATAGCACCCGCGCGCGGGGGCTGGCGACGATATGTTTGCGTCCGTTCCCATGAGGGCGCGGCAGCTGAACACTTCCCTTTTTCCCGCGCCGCGACCATCCTCCGCGCATGGACTGGCTGCACGACCTGGTGTTCTTCGACGGGAAGTTCCTCGGCATCACGTGGTCGGTGTGGAAGGTCGTGGGGTGGCTCGGCAACGCGGTCTTTGCGGCGCGCTTCTTCGTGCAATGGCGCGCGACGGAAAAGAAAAAGCAGGTGGTGGTGCCGGTCGCGTTTTGGTGGCTGAGCCTCGTGGGTTCGCTGCTGCTCTTCCTCTATGCGCTCGTCGGCAAGCGCGACTCGGTGTTCATCTTCGCCTACGCGTTCACGTGGATTCCCTACGTGCGCAACCTCGTCATCCATCACCGGCACCTCGACGAGCACGTGGCCTGCGCGAACTGCGGCACGGACTGCCCGCCCTCGGCGAACTTCTGCGCCCACTGCGGCGCGAACGTGAAGCGTGGGTGAGCGGAGCGGTGTTTGGGCGGGCCGGGAGGTCGGACGGGCCCGCTCCCGCCGGACAACTCAGCGCGGCAACGCGTCGAGTTCCGCGAGTTTTCGCGCGGCGGCGGCGTGGCCGCTGAGCGCGGCTTCCGTGAGCCAATGACGCGCGCGTTCGAGGTCCGGCAGCACGCCGTCGCCGTTCATGTAACGGACGCCGAGGTCGAATTGCGCCTCCGGCGAACCTTCCTTCGCCCGGGCCTTCTGCACCTCGACGACCCGGCGCGCGACTTGCGCGCTTTGGGATGCCTGGCGCGGCGCAGGCGCGGGCGCGGGCGGTGCAAGCACCTGTGCAAGCGGCGGCAGCTTCGAACCGGGCGCGGGAGTCGCAGCCGCGGGACGCGCGGGGACAACCGGCTGCGGCACCCGCGTCGCCAGCGCTGCGGGAGCGCCGGGCGCGGGCGCCACGGTCACGAGCCCGGAGGCGTTCCGGCCCGCGGCGGCATAGTTCGGCCCGAGCGCGGGACCACCCATTGGATGGGAGAGCACCGGCTGGCGCGGAAGGAAGGAGTTGTTCCACCGCCCGCCACTGAGCACCGCCGCGCGCGTGGGCACCACCGTGGTGTTGACGTTGATGGTCGCCGCGACCTGACCGAACGCCGGGACGGGCAGCACGGAGGCGAGCAGCAAGATGCGAATGGCCGCCGCGGGATTCATCGTGGCAAACACTATCCGCGGACGTCCGGCAGGCAAGTGGATTTCGGCGCGGCGCCGTGCGACCGCCGTTGTCCGACGTGGGGGCGTAGTCTCCCCGCATGACAAATCCAACCCCCGCCACCGCACCCGCCGTCCTCAATCCAACGCTCGAAACGGTCCGCCAGTTCCTCGCCGGCTCGTCGCTTATCCACCACGTCGAGGGTGGCGGCGAGGCCCTGTCGGTCCGGATGGTTCTCAGCCATGTCACGGTGAACCTCTTCTATCAGGTCACGCAGCCGCGCGAATTGCTCGAGCTGATCTGCCGCGTTCCCGTGAGCATCCCGCCCGCGCGCCGCGCCGCCGTCGTCGAGTTCCTCATGCGCGTCAACTTCATCCTCCGCAACGCCCGCTTCCTGCTCGATTACTCGGACGGCGAGGTGTCGCTGCGCATGTCCGCGGAAATCGTCGAAACCCCGCCGACCGAGGGCCAACTCGCCTGCTGGCTCTTCTCCGCGTGCACGGTCGTGGACGGCTTTTTCCCGGCGCTCATGGCGGTGACGTTCGCCCGCATGAACCCCGCGCAAGCTGTCGAGCAGGGTGAGGCGGCGTATGAGGAATTGCTTCAGGCGAAGAAGTCGGACGAGCCGGAAACGGAGTGAGATGCACGCCGGGTGAACCCGGTGTGGCCCTCCCGCCGTTTTATCCGAACAGCGCCGTGACCGGTTTGCCGGTGGAGAAGGGCGGACGAATGATGCCGGTGTTCTTTCCGAGATCATTCAACGGGACCCCAAGCGCGTGCAACACGGTGGCGTGAAGGTCCTGCGGCGTGACGGGATTGCTCACCGGGTAGGACGCAGTCTTGTCGGACTCGCCGTAAATTGCCCCGCCGCGAATGCCGCAGCCCGCGATGATCGCCGAGAAGCACTGCGGCCAGTGCTGGCGGCCGGGCGGCCCCTGCGTGAGGATGACCGGCGTGCGCCCGAATTCGCCGACGGCCACGACGAGCGTGTCGTCCAGCATCCCGCGATCCTTCAAATCCGTGAGCAGCGCGGAGAGCGCCTGGTCCAGCCGCGGCAGGCAAAAACCCATGCCATAAGAACCCGTGCTGAACGCGTTGCCCATCCCCATGTTGCCGCCGTGCATGTCCCAACTGGAACTGGGAGGTCCGCCACCGGTCTCGCCGGGCGCGGGACCAACCCAGCCATTGACGGTCACGAAGCGCACGCCGGCCTCCACCATCCGCCGCGCAAGCAACAGGTTCTGGCCGAGCGGATGCATGCCGTAGCGCTCGCGAACGGTCGCCGATTCGCGGCTGAGATCGAATGCCTGCCGGCCTTCGGGCCGGGTCATCGCGTCGTAGGCCAGTTCGCGGAGTTCATCCCAGTCCTTCGCCTGCGCAGTTCCGCCGAGGCGATCAGACTCCAGCGCGTCGAGCAACTTTCGCCGCTGCTGCAATCGGGCGGGATCGGCCATGTCGTAAATCTCCGGCAACCTGAACTTCGGCATCGCCGGATGGTTGTCCGCCGAGCCAATGAACACCGGCGCGTAGGCCGACCCGAGATAGCCGCCCGAGCCGATGTTCGGCGCGCAGAAAACCGGCGGGCCCACGCACTTGATGAGCCACGCGTTGGAAATCAGGTTGCGATCGTTGGAGAGATTCTTCGCCACCACCGAGCCGATGTAGGGCAACTCATCGGGCACGCCCTCGCGCACCCGCTCGACGACCTGGCCGCACAGCAGGTTGTGCATCGCGTCGAAGTGGTTGTTGATCGGCCGCGGATGCGTCATCGAGCGGATCAAGCAGAACTGGTCCGTCACCTTCGCGAGCATCGGGTGCAGTTCGCTCAACTGCATGCCCGGCACCTTGGTGGAGACCGGCTTGTATGGGCCGCGAATCTCGGACGGCGCGTCCGGCTTCAAATCCCACGTGTCGATGTGGCTCGGGCCGCCGCACAGGAGCAGGAAGATGCAGCACTTCTTCGAGGGCACGGCCTTGCCCGACGCATCGAACTTGTCCTTCCCGACCACCACGCCGGGCACGGCGAGATTCAGGACGCCAAGGCCACCGGCCTGGAGGAAACGCCGACGTGACGTCTTGGGGCGATTCATGATCAATCCCTGGTTGAGAGGTTGGACAAGGTGATAGGCCGCCGTGTGCAGTCAGGCAATCCAAATGTTGGACGGGGGCGCGACCGGAACGAAGCATCTTGGAAGGTGGCGGAGAGAGAGGGATTCGAACCCTCGGAACGGAAACCCGTTCACAGGTTTAGCAAACCTGCGCTTTAGGCCACTCAGCCATCTCTCCGGCCGGAATGCGGGCGCAATCTACGCCTTGCCGCTCCGCGAGTTCAACTTGAAATCCGGCGCGCCCGGCCACGGTTCGCCCTGGTCGGTCAGCGGGACTTCGCTTCGTAGACGACGCGGCCGTCCATGACCGTGAGGGCGACCCGCGCATGCTGGAGTTCGTCGGGCGGCACGGTGAAGAGGTTGCGGTCGAGCATCACAAAGTCCGCGAGCATGCCGGGCGCGAGCATCCCTTTCG